>PAVC01000066.1 GCA_002713885.1 Fidelibacterota bacterium | reverse complement strand
GCTCTCATAATAACCCTAAAAAGAAAATCAATAATGATACCCAAAATCATTATTATAGTAGTATTGATAAGTTAAAATAAGTTCGCTGTGAAATGGGATCAAGACAACTATTATAAAGTTGTTTTTAGTATGATTATTTAAGTTGGGGATAGTATGTCTTTATTAATTACCGATGAATGCATTAATTGTGATGTTTGTGTACCAGAATGCCCAAATGAAGCAATCTATATGGGTGAAGAAATCTATGAGATTGATGGTGATCTTTGTACAGAATGTGTTGGTCATTTTGATACCCCACAATGTGTAGAAGTATGCCCAGTAGACTGCTGCCTTCCTGACCCTGACAGGGTTGAGACTGAAGAAGAGTTGTTAGCAAAAATTAAAGACTAGTTAAACTTTCTTTTTTTGTAATGTGTCTTTAAGTGCGGACAATAAAAGTTCAATATTTTTCTTTCTTGAAGTGTGCCCCATTAATCCAATTCTCCATATCTTGCCTTCAAGTGGACCCAGGCCAGCTCCAATGTCAATGTTATAGTTCTCTAGCAACGAAGAGCGAACACCTAAGTCATCTTGATCTTGAGGAATTAGTACACTATTCAGTTGAGGCAGCCTACTAGCTTCGTCGACTAAATAATTAATTCCTAGGTTATTAAGACCATCCCTTAGGAGTATGTGGTTTTGTTGGTGTCGACTCCAAGAATTTTCGATTCCTTCCTCAGATAACATCACCAAGGATTCATGCAGACCATACAAGGTATTGACTGGTGCGGTGTGATGATATGCTCGCTTTGAGCCTTTACCCCAATAACCCATCACCAAATTGAGATCTAGAAACCAACTTGTTACTGGTGTCTTTCGATTGGTTAACTTTTCAATTGCTCTTTCGCTAAAACTAACGGGAGATAACCCAGGCATTGCTGACAAGCACTTCTGAGAACCTGAATAGATGGCATCTATTCCCCATTCATCAACCCTTAATTCTGAGCCTGCCAATGAAGTTACGGCGTCAACGATATTGATGCAGCCGTGTTGATTGGCAATCTGACATAGAGTTTTAGCATCAGAGAGTGCTCCTGTTGAAGTTTCTGCATGAACAAATGCGACAATTTTAGTGTCAGGGTTTTCAACTAACGCTTGCTCAACTTTTTCAGGACTAACAGCAGTACCCCATTCATCCTCAACGACAACCGCCTCACCACCAAGACGAGTGACATTCTCTTTCATTCGTAGTCCAAAAACACCATTGATACAAACGATAACTTTGTCACCCGGCTCCACCAGGTTTACAAAGCATGTTTCCATGCCAGCTGATCCAGGAGCGGAGACAGGCATAGTCAGTGCATTTTCAGTCTTGAATGCATATTTCAGCATTTCTTTAACTTCATCCATCATGTCAACAAAGGCAGGGTCTAAATGTCCTATTGTTGGTCTAGCCATGGCATCTAGAATTCTGGGGTGAACAACTGAAGGACCTGGACCCATAAGTATTCTGGTTGGTGGAGTAAATGATTTCATATTAATTGTAAGTTCTCGTAAATTCTTCCGCAAAAGTAATTATATGACCAAGTCTATAGTGTAACATCATACTATTTCAACAAGTATCAATTTTCACATTGGATAATATTTGTTTTGCGACTGTGAAAGATCCTATAGTTGTGCCTTCTGTACTTGCTGCGGCTGTACCACATGCTACTCCCCATCTTAATATCTCAGGCCATGACAAATTGCACGATAGCCCATAGATTATCCCTGTCATAACTGCGTCACCTGCACCAATATCATTGCGCTTAGTTATAGATGGGGCAACAGCAATCCATGTACCTGCTTGATTGGACAATAGAGCACCTTTTCTACCTTGAGTAATGATTACATGTTTTACTCCAGTTTGGAGTATGGCATATGCTGCATTCAGAGCATCTTCTGTAGAATCTATTTTTGATCCAGTAAGAGTAGATGCTTCGGAAGCATTGGGTTTGACCAGGAATAGATTTGGATTACATCCATGTGTTAATGCTGGACCGCTTGTATCCAGCAAGGCTTTTCCACCTAAAGATTGAATTTCTTGGATTATGTCTGCATAGATGCTATCTGGAATACTGGGAGGTATGCTTCCACACAGTGCCCATAAATCACCAGGTTGTGCTAGCTTTCGTATTTTTGTTATAAGTTGATGACATTCTTGGGAGTGTATTATTGGGCCCGGCTCATTGACTTTTATCAATTGAGAACGATTTTTGTCAACTACACTGAAGTTTGTTCTTGTCTCGCCAGAAATACGTACAAAATCAGTCAAAACATTCAGATTGCTCATTTCTTGAGTTAGCATCTCTCCAGTAGAACCACCAACAAAACCTAATGCTATGGATTTAGCTCCGATTGCAGCTAGTCCGCGTGATACATTAATTCCTTTGCCCCCATAATTCATCTCAGATGAATTAGCATGCATGACTTTATGAAATTCAGGTTCGGTGACCTGTAATTCACGGTCGATAGCAGGGTTAAGGGTTACTGTATATATCATGCTATGTGTGGAAGTGATTGAAGAACAACACAGATATCTTCATTCTAAACTTTGTTTTTATTGATTGCTTCAACGAAACCCTTAGTGATATCTTTTGGTCGTGTTATGGCAGTGCCTACTACCACAGCAAGTGCACCATTCTCGAGTGCTAAGTTGACTTGCGTATGGGTTTGATATCGACCTTCTGCTAATATAGGTACTTGGGCTTGAGAAGATAGTGATTTAACAAGCTCAATATCAGGTGTTTTCATTTGGTTGCTATAAGGTGTGTATCCTGATAAGGTAGTTGCCACCATATCTGCTCCGGCTCTTTCAGCTTGCAGTCCTTCTTCAAGTGTGGAAACATCAGCGAGCACTAAACACTCAGTCTCTACGTGAATAGCATCAATATATGAGAATAGATCTCCAGCTGGACTTGTACGATTGGTTGCATCAATAGCAATAATATCTGCTCCTGCTTCAGCGATTTGCTTAGCATGATCTAAAGTTGGCGTTATATAGACTTGGTAATTATCTATATTGTCCTTGTATAAACCTATAATGGGTAAATTGACTGATTTTTTAATGGCAGATACATCGCGGGGCGTATTGGACCTAATTGCCCTGGCTCCTCCCGCAGCTGCAGCTATGGCCATTTTGCTCATTATTTCTGGTCCATACAGCGGTTCATCAGGTAAAGCTTGACATGACACTATGAGTTGTTTATTAACTTGATTAACAAAGTTNTGATGAACCCCAAAAGGAATTCCATCTTTTAGNTTTAGTCATATGGATCAGCAAATGTCACTTGTTAACAAGGTGCTAGCTGCTCCTACTAATACGGCCTCGGTACCAAATCTAGCAGGTAACACTTTGGTATTATGGTGTGGTACAAGCGTGCAGTTGATTTCAATAGATTTCTGTATGTTGTCCATAAATAAGTCTAAGCTTCGCATTAGTCCNCCGCCTAATGCTATCATATCGGGAGNAAACAAAGTCATAAGATTTGATAGTCCTAATCCAAGATAGAATCCTTGGCGATTNACTGCTTCTATAGCATACTTGTCACCCATCTTAGCTGCCTTACATATTTCACGTGCGTTNATTGATTTGACGTCTTGTGTGTCACTGTAATTATTAATCCACCAATNAGTCATAGCTCCACTACTGGCTAGCCCTTCCCAACAACCTTGAGATCCACACCAACATACAGTTCCTTCCGAAGAATCGATAATATGATGACCAATTTCAGGGTGGGCACCTTGGGCACCACGGTATAGTTGACCATCGATTGTTAGACCAACTCCNATTCCAGTTCCCACAGTAACAAGAAGAAATCTTGACGTGCCTTGGCCAATTCCCCAGGTGTGCTCACCGATAGCTGCTGCATCGGCATCATTTTCTAGGNTCACAGGCACATTGAATTTNTCATGGAATGCGGATGTGATATTCTTACCCTGCCATCCTGGTAGAAATGTTTCTACGTTTCCCAATGAGCCGTCGGTACGGTTGTGCCTGCCAGTACAGCCAATGCCAATGCCGAATAATACGTAGTTGTCACTCTGTATTAAGTCAGTTATATGANTTGCGATTTTATTGACTGCACTTTCAAATCCTTGCGCAGGTTCAGTAGGGAACTCCTTATGCCCAAGCAGTTCGCCTGTCTTAGTTATAAGACCAACACTAATATTAGTGCCGCCTATATCNACTCCTGCTATTACATCTATGCTCACAGATACTATAGCCTTACTGTGCTTTTGGATTCAATTGATTCTAGGGCAGCAAGAACCATTCTCGTAGCTACTAGGCCATCATGTCCAGTGACAGGAACATCTGTATTGTCTAATACTGCGTCTACAAAAGACTGATCTTCTGCTAACAGTGGTTCAGCCATATATGCATANTGACCTCCATTGGGACCATAGACNGCCACACCTTGATGTACCATGTCTAGATTTAGNATTCCCTTGTTTCCTGTGACATCTAGTTTAAAATCAAATCCNGTAGGGTGTGTTTCAGGNAAATACCAACCTATATGAGCACAACCTATGACGCCATTTTCGAATTTTATAATACTAAANGTTTCATTCTCNATTGGATATTTACTAGCGACNNTTGTTGAAGATTCACAATATATNCTTACTGGCTCACTGTTGACTATCCATCGCATTGCATCAAAGTCGTGNACACCTAGAAAAAACATCACNCCAGTTCTTCCATTTATGCGNTCGGGTTGGGTTATNAGATTGGTCCTTCGAGCAAAAATACTTACTAGGTCACCAAGCCCGTTTTCGCTCACTGTTTGTTTAGCAAGGNCGTATTGTGGAAAAAANCGTAAAGTAAATCCTACCATCAATTTGANTTGTGCTTTGTCAGCTGCTTGAATAATAGTTTCNGATTCTTCCAGTGTCATTGCGATGGGTTTTTCTACTAACACATGTTTGNCTGCCNCAATAGCACTNAGGCANGGAGCTTTGTGTAGGTGGTCAGGAACTGCAANTACAACAGCTTCTAAATNATCGTGTAGCAACATATCTTCATAATTAGNGTAAGATNTTNCTTTATATTTTTTCGCAGTCTTNGATGAAACTGATTCGTCTATATCTGCCACACAAACTAGTCTTGCNCGTTCGATNCGTGACAACATTTNACAATGGACCTGACCTATTTCCCCAAGTCCTATGACTCCAATGTTTAATNGTTTCATAATNATNCTCCTTTGTGGGCAATTAAGAGTNATTTTATGGTCAAGTATATTATTTTCGATAGTNGCTTTTATGGGACNTGGTTTATAGATTCGACGATCCANTTGCCATTGTTGTTAAGTANNATNGTTGTATAAGATGTATTGTCGAATTCTATGATCATGGATGACTCTAAATCTTTNTCTAATATNCTACCAACTAGCACACGGAGAAGATCACCATGTGTACATACCATTATGACTTGTCCTTGNTTATGTGTTTCAAGAGNTNTCAGAAAGTTGATTGCTCTTTNTCTNAGCTGCGAAAAACTNTCACCATCNTCAGGNGTNAATTCACNTAACGGNAGTTGGCTTTTCGTGATTGCTTCCTCTAGACTGGCTGCNGGNAACCCNTCTAAAANTCCAGCATTCCATTCTCGTAGAGATTTAGTAGTTACTACTTCTAACGATTGTTTTNTGGCCACAATTTGNGCTGTTTTGTATGCTCTNTGNAAATCGCTAGATATAATCATGTCTANCGATTTNTTACTGAAGTGCTCNGCTAGCAGATGTGCTTGNGCNATNCCTTTTTCTGTCAATNTACCGTCNGTTTGACCTTGGAGTATTCGATTTANATTTGCCTCACTCTGNGCATGGCGGACAAGNANTACTTTNAGTCGCCAATNAGATGTNATATTTNTCATNATNNGTNNAACCTNTGAGTCTGTNTTNGATGCTTCAAATTGATTTNTCATNGATGNGCAAAATGCATCCAATACTNTTGGCACAACCCCATTCCGNGCNCCGAATNTTAATTCNTGACCAATTGGATTCACAGGGTATGCGAGTATCTNGCAGTCNGTGATNTCAGTAGATACTGAAACGAATTTGATTTCAAAGCGGCTCCTATCACCTANATACTTTCCATACAATGTTTTGTCGAATTGGAGATGTAGTTCACGATTATCGGGATCATGTTTAAGTATTTTGCCTTTTAGGGACTTTGCACCTAAGTAAGCACTTTTATATGTGTCAATATAACCGTACTTAAATCTTTTTGTCTCTTTCACCCTATATCGCATATATAATTACGCTCCAGTACCCAACAATTAAATTGTATATTTGAATTAAAACCGGGATTTATTATGCATTGTTTATCTCAAATAGGATCACATAGTCTCACATGAAATAAAGTGTGTTCTAAGTATCAGTTTTTTGCTTGGATTTACGAGATTCATCCATACCATATACTAATCCCAATAATGATCCTATAGATGTCATAAAAATCACCACTCCGATTTTACCAGTACTATAATACAAGACTTGTCGGAGCTCCATCGATATCCAGAAAATGCTTAGTACTATTATGAGTCTGACAAACCCATTTAAGATTCTTGTAAGATTGAACGGTTTATTCCAGTTTTGGACAACTGTGATTAGGATAGACATAACACAAGCTACACCAATGGCATAAGCAAAATCCCGATCGCGATCAACAGATCTATGAAAAATGCCAAAATATCCACCTATAGCTGCTCCGGTTAATGCACGTCTTATAACTGAAGGGAGCTTTATGTTATTGTTTGGATTTGTTTTCTTGATCGAAATTTTCGATTTAGACATTGTTCTTAGATGATATCAAACTATTATGTATTGTCTCACAATCTCATATGTCAATTATTGGATAATTGCTTGATTTTATGTCTGACTTCTGCAGCTGTTGAACATTGTAAGGCTACTTGAGCGATTTTTTTGCAATCAGGCAGAGATAGTGTACGAATAAGTGCTTTTACTTTTGCTAAAGCTGAGATAGATACGCTTATTTCATCTATTCCTAGACCCAATAGTATAGGCAAAGCTTGTATGTCCGAACCTAGTTCTCCACATAGAGATACATGTTTGTTCTTAGCATGTGCAGCACTTACGGTTTGATCTATCAGTTTAAGTACTGCGGGATGTATAGCATCTGCGAGATAATTTACTGTTGGGTTTAATCGATCTGCTGCAAGTGTGTATTGAGTTAGGTCATTAGTTCCAATGGAGAAAAAATCAACATCTTCAGCAAGTGCTTCTGCCATGATTGCAGCAGATGGCACCTCAATCATGATTCCTAATTCCACTTTAGGGGCCGACATATTCTCACGTATATCGTTAAATTTATCTCGTAGATTGCGTAGTTCATCGCGGTCGGAAACCATTGGGAACATCACTCGAATTAGATCTGGTTTAGCTGCCCTGAATATTGATCTAAGTTGGGTTACAAATAAATCTTGTTGTGACATGTACAGTCGTACACCGCGCTCACCCAAAAATGGATTACTTTCTTGTTTCATTGTTATGTAAGGTAGAGGCTTGTCACCACCAATATCAAGGGTTCTTATCACTAATGGTTTGCCTGCAAGCATTGTTATGATTTCTTGCATAACAATGAATTGCTCTTCTTCGCTCGGTGGTGTTAATCGTTCTAGAAACAGCCACTCTGTTCGTAGTAGACCTATTCCTTCTGCACCTTCTAGTAAGGCTTTTGGGACTTCTGATGGAGTTCCAATATTTGCAAATACTGGAACTCTGTGACCGTCTTTGGTGGCTGCCGACTCATGTGCTGTGAGCAGATTATCTTTATGTTTTTTGTGATAAAAAGCGACTAATTTCTTAGCTTCGGCAATTGCATTGAGGTCAGGTTTGGAGATTAATGCGCCAGTATTTCCGTTAATGATAGCTTCGGTATCATCAGCAATATCAAGTATTTGTATATCTGCACTTACAATTGCAGGTATGCCGAGTGAACGAGCTAGTATAGCAGTATGGCTAGTGGGTCCTCCCTCAGTTGTACAGAATCCAACGACTTTGGTTTGATCCAGGGCCATTGTATCAGAAGGAGACAAGTCTCTTGCTACCACAATGATTGGTCCTTCTCTTGATAATAATAGATCTTCAGGCTCATGACCAGATAGTATGCGCAAGATTCTGTCGCCTACATCTTTAACGTCTTTTGATCGCTCGGCTAGTGTTTCGTCATCTAGATCAGATATTAGTAATGCCATATCCGTGAAACTTTTTTGCCAGGCTGTCGCTGCACCTAAACCAGACTCAATATTGGCTCTTGTTGACTCAATCAACTCAGGGTCTTCCAACATCTCTAGGTGCACGTCGATGATTTCTGCTGCGTCTGTGGATTGATCTGACACATTGGCTTGCAATGCAGTTAGTTCGTATGTGGCCTGTTTAACAGCCGACATAAATATAGAAAGTTCTGTATTTGTATCAGTAAAACTGTTGGAAACTTCTATAGTAGACTTGCTATACTGAAAGATATTGCCTATAGCTATGCCGGGTGCGCCAGACACACCATGGAAATCAGCATGTTGCTTATTTTTTCTTTCTGGCACATGCACAGACTCTTCGCTGCTAAGGTTTTTTGACTCTGTTATTGGTGTGTTTAATTCTTCTCCCAATCCGCTGGATATTGCTGTTTCCAAAGCTGTTATTGCTTCTTCCTCGTCATCACCATTAGCTTCGATTGTGACAGATGTGCCGGCGTGAACTCCCAATGTGAGTACAGATATTACGCTTTTAGCATTTGCTTTTTTATCTGCATTAGTGATCTGAATGTTACAGTTGAATTGTTTTGCTAGATTGGAGAAAACTTTGGCTGGTCTGGCATGTAAACCAGATGGGTTGTTAATCACCAGCTCGATTTGTTTCATAGCAATATATCCTATTAAAACCTTATGCTATCTACGTGTTGGTGTTTGGTGCATTTAGATGGTCTAGAACTACACTAATCTCTGATGTTTCGGCAAGCAATTTAGCTGTTTCTGGATCCTCGATAGCTTCAGCTAGGTTGGCTAGAATATTAATGTGGTCATCAGAATTTGAGGCAATACCAATTATGAGATAAGCCTTCTCTTCATTTTCCCACGTGACACCGTCTCTAATTTGTAAAACAGATATTCCTGTACGATGTACTAGTGTGAGGTCATCAAATTGACCATGTGGTATTGCTACTCCATTTCCAATGTAAGTGGACATTGACTTCTCGCGAGCTAACATACCATCTATGTAAGACTCGTCAACATATCCGCCTCTCACTAGTAAATGTCCTGCCATTCTTGTTGCTTCTTCTTTGCTATTGGCGCTTGCGTTAAGACTGATTGTTTCTTCAGTCAATTTATATTGCATAATTGGACACCTGTCAGGGATTACGTCTACTGTTACCCATAGTATGTGCCTAGTTGCATGAATATTGTAACATTACATTTGTAGTCATAGTATTGTCTGCAAAATGCCAAATGCTGATACATTTGAGCAACACTTACAAACAAGTAGAGAATGAACTAAATATTTTTATCCTTCCTCGTGAATTTCAGTTCCGTTTGCTAAGGCACTGACTACTCTATCGATTGCGGGATCATTTAGAAACATAGTAAATGCTACAACTACGGCTCCTGGTACACGTTTGCGCACCATTTTCGATAGTCCCTTATGACAGATAATCATTTTTGCGTCTTCAGGCACTAACCGTGCGGGTTTATGAATTACTTTGTAACCTTCGACGTTCGCTTTTTGCAGCTTTTTCTTAGTTTGATTAACGACTATCAGACTGGAACCGACTCCAGCTTCACATACTATTATTATTGTACTGACTTCATCGGGGTGAATTGTAGCTGCCATTGCTATTTTCCTCCAAATTACACCATCTTTATTAATTTGATAAGGGGTCTGGCAACGTTTATTGCCAGACCCCTTATCTTTTTCACATCAAACCCTTATAAGGGGTGATACACATTCATCATTACGAAGTATTGTCCTGATTGCTACAATCCACTCTCGTGAATTATCCTAATCCAGGTATACCAAGTGATTCTTCTTCTCCGTCATCATCATCTTCACCGACGTCTTTGGCTGGATAGGCACGTAGTAAGATGCTTCCGACCAAGAAGGCTGCTACAACTGCTAGGAATACTCCACCAAATACTGCAAAGTGTCCTCCTTGTGGAGTCATTGCTAGATAGGCAAAGATCGATCCTGGTGAAGGAACTGCGACCAAGCCAGCATCAAAGATCACGAACCATGTGTCGGCCACAATACCACCGGCGTACATTGCTAAGATCATTATCGGGTGTGCCAATACGTAAGGGAAGTAAATCTCGTGAATGCCGCCAAAAAAGTGGATGACTATGGCTCCAGGAGCTGATTGTTTCAGCAAACCTTTACCAGCAACCCAATAAGCCATCAACATACCCAATCCAGGACCCGGATTACTTTCGAGTAAGAAATGGATTGCTTTACCACTTTCCTCAGCAGCTGCTGCACCTAATGGTGCTAACACTCCTAAGTTAAGAGCATTATTGAGGAATAGAACCTTGGCAGGTTCAACTACTAGATCTACCAGTGGCAATAGACCTGAAGAAATTAACCCGGAAACCGCACCTCCGAGAACGTCACTGAGCGTTTGTACGAATGGACCAATAGCAATCTGTGCCAACATAGTGAGAACTAAACCTGAGATTCCCAATGCAAAGTTGTTGATCAGCAGTTCGAATCCAATTGGAACTCTGGGTTCAAGTGCTGTATCGATTCTCTTAAGGACCTGAGCTGCTATTGGGCCTGCAATCATACCGCCTAGGAATTGTGGGATTTCTGAGCCTACAATGGTTCCCATTGTAGCTACTGCTCCAATAATACCGCCACGCTGTCCGTGTATCATTCTACCACCTGTGTATCCAATAAGTATTGGTAACAGGTTGAGTATCATTGGTCCTACTTGTTGGACGAACTGCTCGTTAGGCAACCATCCGGTTGGAATAAACAGGGCAGTCAACAATCCCCAAGCAATAAAAGCGCCAATGTTTGGAACTACCATACCTGCGGCAAAACCACCCCAGCTTTGTATTCTAGCTAACATAACTGAATCTCCTCTTATCTTATATATATCACTGATATTATTTAGACTAATAAAAGGCGAACAGAATAAAGTTTATATGACATGTATTGTACTATTTTAGTATTATTTGCCTCCTATGTTGTTTATTTATCTGTGAAGTCCAAGGCTGACACACAAGCACAAATGAGTGTAACTTGGCACCTCAAGTGACTTTTGTAGAACATCAGCCTTTAGCTAGTATAGTACAACACCTTATTTAGATGTTAGTTTCAAAAGGTTAATTTTGGTTCAGGTGGCTGACTGAGATATTGTTTTAAGGCGCTTTTTTATTCTAATGCTTGATTATTAAGTTGCGTTCCAAACAATTGTACCCTCGACTATTGTAAGTAACGGCCTATACTGTTCGTCTAGAACTACTATGTCTGCATCGTATCCAGGAAGTAATTGGCCTTTACTAGTACCTAATCCTACAGATTGAGCTGGTACCATGCTAGTGCATTGGCTGGCTGCTAATATGTTTAGGTTTAACAGATTGATTAAGTTGCGAAAGCCTGTGTCAATGAGGGCATAGGAACCAGCCAGAGTACCGTCAGCAAGTCGGATTGTTTTACCATCTATATATATGTCCTGACCTGCCCAATTGTATTTGCCTGATGGAAGTTCTGCAAAAGGCGCAGCATCGGAGATCAGACATACTTTTGATATACCTTTAGCGTTCAACAACACTTGCATGGCTCCAGGATGAACGTGATGTCCGTCACAGATTAATTGGGCAATAATGGAATGGCAAGCTAGTACTGCTCCAGTTACACCAGGATCTCTATGATGTAGAGGACTCATTGCATTAAATGTATGCGTTGCTTGACTAAGACCTAAAGCAATTGCTTCTTTAGCCAGTTCGTATGATGCATTGGAATGTCCGATGACTGGTACGATATTATTGTCAAGTAGATATGGAATAACATCCAGGGCTTTTCCTTCTTCTGGAGCAAACGTGAGCATGCGAATCAAACCATTTGTAATGTCTTGCAGCCAATCTACTTCATTCTTAGTAAGAGGCGAGAACCACTTAGGATTGGCCATGCCAGCACGTTCTGGAGATAGGTGTGGTCCTTCAACGTGAATTCCAAGGCAGCGAGCTCCTACTGGTGGATCTGAAAGTATGGAAGCCATATGTGATATTAACGAATTGATTTCTTCTTTGGGTCTAGTCATGGTAGTTGCCATAAAACTAGTGACACCATATTCAGGAAGTCTCTTGATTACCTGATCTAAGTCAGGCCCCATACATTCATAACCTAGTAATCCGTGCATATGGATATCAATAAATCCAGGTAGTATCCAGCATCCACTTGTATCCAACACATTCGCATCTTTTGGTACTTTAAATTCCGATTTGTTCTGAATAAGAGTAATTGACTTGTTGTCAATGACTAATGCTCCCGGATTAAACACCTTGTCCGGAGTACATATTTTTCCTCCTACTAATATAGTGCTCACTGATTTTCTCTCAATTTCTTGGTGTTTATTTGGTAGCAATGTACAAAATTGTAATTAAAAATATGTGCGATATTAAGATTGGTCAAGATGTTATTGTAAAATTTACCCAAAATATATCACTGCTAGGTTATCATTTATATGAATATCCTAATAGCTATTCATTTGTACATGCAAATCTGCGTAAATGTGTTGGTCAATTTGATATGATCTTCGGCAAATCTACTCTAGTATAATCCCATTTATGTTTTTCCGTCATCGTACTACTAGATTGTTAGCGTTGCTCGCAACATTGGCAATACCCGCTATATTTCCTTTTCTAGGCGGCCAAGTACCTATAACCAATGATTTGGCCACGCATGTATATAGAGCCTTTGAGCTTGAGCAATTACTACGTGAAGGGGTTATTTTTCCGCGTTGGGGACCACATCTAGTACACGGATATGGATATCCTGTATTCAACTATTTTCCTTATCTGTCTCATTATCTAATTACTGTCACTCATATGGCTTCAGGCTTGGATTTTCTATGGTCTTATCGAATTGTTACATCTATAGTTACTCTAACAACTGCTTGGGGTACATTTCTTTTTGGTAGAGACTTGTTTAAAGATGAAAGCGCTGGTGTCTTGGCTGCAGTAGGATTTGTTTATTGCCCTTATTTGTTGATGACTGCAAATGTGCGCGGTGGATTGCCTGAATCGTTGGCGCTAGCTGCTCTACCTTTTTGTCTTTGGACCTGGTCGAATGCTGCTCGTGGTGAGCGAAAATTTGTGTTGTGGGCAGGTTTGACATACGCCATATTGATTCTTTCGCATAATGGGTCTGCGGTGCAGATATCCCCTATATTATTTGTGTATGCGCTATGGCATGGTCGTGCACAGATGCGCGTGGCTATTTTTCAGATTGCTATGTCAGTGATAATAGGTATGGGTCTAACAGCATTTTATTGGGTACCGGCTTTAGTGGAACTACAGTATGTGCAGGTAGCGTCGGGTTATGCTTCAACTGGCATTGTATATCACCAAAACTTTACTCCTGTAAGTGGATTGTTAACGTATCCTTTACTTCCTGTTGATAGCGATTTGTTAAATCCTATAGTCTCTAGTCCGTTGTCTATAGTTACGATAGTATTTTCTGGATTGACTCTCTGGCGTGCAAAATCGCTAGATAGCAGATATTTTTCTGAATTAATATTGTTGTCTTTATTAAGCTTGATAGCAATATTTTTGATATTGCCTCAGTCTCGCTTGATATGGGATCAACTATCGCTTTTACAACTTACCTTATGGCCTTGGCGTTTCATTGGACCAGCATCTCTGATGATATCTTTATTAGCTGCAGGATTCATGTCCACCATATCAAAAAGCAGGACAATGCTACTAATGATGGGTATTATCGCTATTATATTAAATGGTTTACCATGGTTGTACCCGCCTCGGGAGGCTTTGGTATCACCAACAAATGTTGCAGACTTGGCCCGCTTTGAGATGCCACCTTGGCTCATTGGTACGTCAACTACTGCAGAATATTTGCCACAATGGGTACAAGAATTGCCTGCTACTGATGCGCAGCGTGATATGCTACTAAATAGCTCAGACCCAGATCGATTGGACAGGCTATTTCTACCAACCGGTGCTAAGGTGCAGCATGTTGAAAACGATATCTTAAGCGATACTTATAGGATTGTTACCCCCGACACTTTAGAGTTAACCTTTAAGCATTTTTTCTTTCCAGGTTGGCGTGCACGGATTGACAATAATCCTATTCCAATAGTTGTTTCACATCCCCATGGATTGATCAAAGTAAATGTGCCATCTGGTGATCATTCGCTGGTGTTATCTTTTGATACTACAAGTGTACGTTATTGGTCTGGTATGCTTAGTCTTGCATCATTTCTAGTAGTGATAGTATTTAGATCTAGTCGCTCTAAAGTGCAAATAGGTATCCCCACAGAAGTGCTCAATGCTAAACCTCTTGCTATATTCACAGTTTTAGTGGTATTGGTGTTCATTTTATCTGTCATTTTTGAAAATCCGGTACGTAAACATGGTCTTGTAGATGGTAATAGACCATTACATATGCAGAATTCATTAGGGATAGATTTCGATAGTGAGCTGTGGTTACATGGATATTCATTGAGCGAAGATTCTATTGCTGCAGATGATATTGTTGAACTAGATCTATTTTGGCAGGCTCAGCGTAGTATCGGACTGGTGTACAGTTTTAAT
This sequence comes from Fidelibacterota bacterium, assembly GCA_002713885.1. Taxonomy (GTDB): domain Bacteria; phylum Fidelibacterota; class Marinisomatia; order Marinisomatales; family UBA1611; genus TMED80. The sequence goes on along the minus strand of PAVC01000066.1, from coordinate 2,850 downwards.
GTTCGTTTACGTGATATACATGGTCGTTTATGGAATACATCGGAGATTGTACGGCCTAGAGGTTGGCGATTCATGCCAGGTACAGATTTTTGGCCACCAGACAAATATGTTATTGACAAGTATGCTATACAGCCATTGTCAGGTACTCCTCCTGGCACGTATTATCTAGAAGTGATTGCATTTCGTCAGGATACACTAGAAGTATTGGATGTGAGCACTATCGGCACATTACAAATTGTTAGTGCGGACACAAGTTCTTTTGCAGATGTAGAGCCGTTGGCTGTTATAGGAGATGAAGGGTGGTTGCTTTGGGATTTTGTGATAGACAGAATTGAGGCTGTGTCAGGAGAAGATGTTGGAATACAGGTTGTATGGAGTGGTATGGAATCTGGCAGTGGACCATATAATGCACGCATAAGCATGTTAGGACCTAATCGAAAAGAGCAAGCCTCCTTTGATTTTGAGATAGGAATTGATCATCCGCCAAGTGCATGGAGGGCAGGTGAGACAGTGCGGGAACAATACATCATACGAGTCCCAGCACATCTTTCCAGTGGTCAATATATTTGGCATGTAAAGTTAGTGGATCCAGAAGGTAATATATTGGGGGAGTATGAACATACTAATTTGTTGCGCGTCAATGTGCCGGAAAGGATATTTGTGAAGCCAACTGATATGACTATGTTAGGTATTGAACTAGGTAATCTGGCTACTCTGTCTGGATATCAAATCATCGATCAATCCATTTTAGATAGTGGAATTCTAAACATTAAATTGGTTTGGCAGGCTAATGTGAATATAACTGAAGACTATCATGTGTTTGTGCACATTCTTGATGAGTCAGGGAATATAGTCGCTCAATCTGATGGTAAGCCTGCTAATTGGACACGTCCCACTGCTGGTTGGTTGCCAGGTGAATATATTTTTGATGATCATACAATTGTACTTTCATCTGATATAGAGACAGGCTCCTACATTATTAATGCGGGTCTTTACAACAATTTGAATTACGAAAGACTTGTTTCTGATGAATTTCCAGATGGGTCTGTGCAGATAATAGAAATCTTCTATAGAGCGAATTAATATCTGACAAAAACAATACAATTTGAGGATATGTTATGAATTATAAATTTGTTGAGTTGCTGCCCGAAGTTAAGTCAGCTGTTGATGCTGGAAAACCAGTTGTGGCATTAGAATCTACTGTCATTGCACATGGTCTGCCACGTCCTCAGAATCTGGACACAGCCCGTAGATTACAATCAGTTGTACGATCTCAAGGCGCAATTCCAGCCACGATAGCTATCATGGATGGTAAGGTAAAGATTGGTCTGGATGATGACGAGCTTGAGATATTAGCCAATACTGACCAAGTAGTTAAGGTTAGCCGGCGTGATTTTTCTAATGTTGTTGGTAGAGGACTTACTGGAGCGACTACGGTGTCTGGCACTATGATAGCGGCAAGTTGGGCTGGTATAAGAGTTATGGCCACAGGTGGTATAGGTGGTGTGCATAGAGGAGAAGACCCTGATGTGTCGGCAGATCTTCCAGAAATAGCCCGTACTTCTATGATGGTGGTTTGCTCAGGAGCAAAATCTATTCTAGATCTTTCAGCTACATTAGAATGGCTCGAGACACATGGTGTGCCTGTAGTTGGATATGGTGTAGACGATTTACCGGCTTTTTATGCTAGATCTAGCGGTTTATCGCTAGAAGTCCGTGCTGATACACCTACGTCAGTAGCTGAGTTGTGGGATATACATACTGGTCTAGGGATGACAGGGGGCATGCTAGTTACTGTACCTCCACCAGAAAAGGAATCACTGTCTGGCACAGAGATTCAAAGTGCTATTGATCGTGCTCAGGCTCAGGCTGTTACAGATGGGATTAGAGGAAAATACGTCACACCTTATTTGTTAGAAAAAGTGAAGGAATTTACGGGAGGTGCAAGCTTGCTAGTGAATATTGCTTTACTGGAGAACAATGCGCGAATTGCTTCGATGATCTCTAATGAGATTGCCAATTCTAGTACATAAATATTGTAATTGACTGTGCAATGCATTATCTGGTAGAATGCACAGTCAATTACAATATGTATATAGGTAGAGGACTTTATCCTGATGAAAGTTATGTTACTGAAAGATGTTTATAACCTAGGTCGTGCAGGAGATGTAAGAAAAGTGGCGGATGGTTACGCGCGCAATTACCTTTTACCTCGTGCTTTTGCTGTTCCAGCGACTGTAGGTGTACAGAAGCAAGCTGAAAATGTGCGTATCGCAGGTGACAAGCGTCGTGAACAAGAAAATCGTGATAAAGCTGGTGCTGCAGAATTATTAGCAAACTTACGAATAGAGTTTCCTGTGCGTGCAGGAGAACAGGGAAGGCTATATGGTTCTGTAACTCATCAAATGATTGCAGATGCAATTGAAGATGCTACAGGAGAAACGATTGATCGTCGCAGTGTTATTGCACCGCCGATTCGTGAACTTGGTATTGTAGAAGTTCCGATTCGATTGACAGCGGATTTGATTCCCAGGGTCACAGTAGTTGTTTATCAAGATGGGGAGAGTTCTGAAAGTCAGGATGTCAGTACTATTGGTGATGATGAGTCCGAAATTGCAGTTGATATGTCTGTGTCTTATAATGAAAACTCCAGTGAGGGTGAATCGGTCGATGAAACAGATTCTGGAGACTTCGAAAAAATATCAGAATAATCCTGCATTAAGTGGTCAATCAATATAATATTGTCGTGGCAATAGATTGATTAGTCACATGCAATATGTAATATTATATTGAATTCCTCATTTTAATTTCTATTGTCTTAAGTTTGTTCAATATATAATGATGCTATAT
>PAVC01000065.1 GCA_002713885.1 Fidelibacterota bacterium | reverse complement strand
AGTCATTCATATGCCTGGAGAACGTATACATCTTAGGGTGTGATCCGATCCACAGATTACCACCAGAGTCAATCTCTATATTATCAACACCTGAGTTAAAATCAATTGACTCAATTAAATCCAAATCGTTTGTATTCTTATCTCTGGAAAAGATGGAAAGTTGTTTTCCGATTGTTTCGGCAATATATAATAAAGAGCCATCATTTTTAATGTTAATACCATTAGCAAAGGCTAATCCTGAGGCAACAACTCTGAACTCTTTCCCATCATAGAACAAAGCGTTACTCCTTCTTAGCTGCAAATATTCTTCAAAAGTCTGCTCTATTCTGGATGAGCTTCCATGATCATTTGTAACATAAAACTGATCTCTATTGACCATCACTATATCATTCGGACTAATCATTAGCGGTCCAGAAACCGATCTGATATGAAACAAAGAATCAACCTCATAACGAAAAAGTTCGATCGAGTGTCCTCCGGAAGAATTAAACAAGCCGCTAGAGTGATGGTTAACCACTGCCAGAAATATTTTACCATCTGGATCTTCGTAGGCAGAGATGCCGTGTGGATGAAAACCATTGTCTAGCTCTGGCATGAGGTCAACTAGTTTATGATGTTTTGCCTTAGGCCTATACTGATATATCGTGCCCTGAGCCAGTGACCCGTTCATCCTGCTTCTCCTATCGTCACTTGATATCAGTGCTGTTCCATTTTTTAAAAATGTTATGTCCTCAGCACCAACAACACCATCTACTGAGAAACAATCTCCAGAATAGTGAGGCTCTAGTGTCTTAAACTCACCGGCGTCGTACATTGTTCTCATGATAAAACCAACTGCAACGATAAATATAAATACCGCTGCCTTGGTGACATAATTTGTAGACACTATAAAACTAGTCTATATCCAGTTTACGCAGTCTAAATAGTCACTAAGCGCCTGGTCACTGTAATAGTCAGGACCACGGCCAGGCTTGGACCACCTGACAGAGCCATCTTTTTCCAAAAGAATAACAGCAGGCATAATCTCAAAAGGAGGAATCGCTAAATCAAAACGTTTAGCAATCTCTAGGTTTTTATCTTGGACAAATGGAAACGGAAACTTTGTTCTTTTTCTGAGCTCTTTGATTCCATCTTTTCCGCCAGGTGCAAGCACCAAAAACGTCAGATTGCACCTGTTAAACTCTTTCATTCTATCCCGAATCCTTATAAGCTGTTCAGTGCAAACAGGACAGCTAACGGATTTAATTGTTATCAGACAGACTGTCTTGTTTTTTGACAGGTCTGATATAACAACCTTATTATTATCTATATCAAAAATATTTTTCGGAAAGAATTTATCCTCTTTAGCGCCAATAAAATAAAAAGGGAGAATAAGGTATATAATAAAATACTTATGTCCTCTAGCCACTAAATATCTCCTATAATATTAAGATAGTATCCGCTCAAACTCTCCGACTACATCATCTACATCATCCTNGCTAACGCCAGCATGCGTAACAAGCCTGAACCAGCTAGGNCCAAGCTCAAAAAAATGAATATTCTTTNCTGCCATCTNCTCTAATAATAANGCACNNNCTACTTTTGGATGGTCTAGTGANAAATAAATGATATTTGTCTTAACNCTNTCGAGGTTNATACNAATACCNNCAATATTTGATATTCCCTCAGCAAGAGTTCTAGCATTTTTATGATCATCTATAATTCTATCTGTCATTTTTTCTAGTGCAACAAGGCCTGCCGCTGCCAATACTCCAGCCTGGCGCATACCGCCACCAAGTGCTTTTCTATTTCTACGAGCTATTTCAATAAAATCTTTGGTCCCACACAGCATGGATCCTGCAGGAGCTGATAAACCTTTCGACAGGCAGAATGATACCGAGTCAATATTCTCTGTCAGTTCTGTTACCGAAACANCAAGNGACACGGNNGCGTTAAAGATCCTTGCTCCATCAACATGAACAGATAGTGAATTATTTTTTGCTATCTCCGTAACGCTGTTTGTATAGTCAACACTGAGCGGCATACCAAGACAACGATTATGAGTATTCTCAAGACAGATTAATCTTGTTGGCGGAAAGTGCACATCTTCTTTTCTGATAGACTTTTTTATATCCTCCAGTAAAAGTGTCCCATCCTCCTGATTCGGAATCTGGCGGGAGTGAACCCCTCCAAAAGCGGAGATACCACCCGCCTCATATAGGAAGGTGTGAGCCTGGTCNCCAAGAATAACCTCATCCCCACGCTGGCAATGAGATAAGACAGCAACCAGGTTAGCCATTGTCCCGCTAGGAACAAACAGCGCTGCTTCTTTATTAAATTTTGTAGCGGCCAGATCTTCTAATTGATTGACCGTTGGATCTTCTTGGAAAACATCATCACCAAGCTCTGCACCGGCGATAGCATCAAACATTTCTTTTGTCGGAAGCGTTATGGTATCACTTCGCAGATCAACTTTATTCATTTGCCTGTAATAATTTTATTAAGACTATTTATTATTTTTAGGATCGCTGCTATCATCATCAGATAATTCATCTACTGGCTTAGTGCCTTTCTGGCTCCACTGAAGTTTTTGATTTTTATCATAAAGTCCCATCATACCGGTACCGCTCCTGTCAGAAGATATAAAAGAGGTACGTTTTCCAGAGCTGCCAAAGGTAGTAAGGTATCCTGCGCCATCTTTTTTTGACCCAATCAGGGTTGTGTTTTTTCCGTTAGAATTAACCGTCTTTATATAGCCTTGGTCCTGATCATTGCCACCAGCCATGAAAGCAGGTTCCCCCTTTGAGTTACTGCCTATGATAACATTATTCCCGCTTTTATCTGTTCCAACATATACAGCATTTTTTCCTGAGTTCTTTCTTATGTTCATGTAACCGCCTTCACCTCCATTAGAACCAATTCTCACCGAGGGAGAACCCTCTTTGTTATAGGTGATAACGCTACCACTTCCAGACGGGTGATTTCCGATCATTACCGTGTTCTTACCGTCTTTGCTGATCGTTTTTATGTATCCTCCGTCTGCGCTATCTATCACTGTAAGAGAGTTGACAACAAGGTCCGCCGGACCCTTATCCTTGTGCATTTCTTCCTGAAGATCTTTTTTTAAAACAATCAGTTTTTCCATAAGAGTATTAAACTCATTTCTAATGTCATTATCCTTTGACTGCATGATCGCCAGACTACGGAGCTCAGGATCCGTGGCCTTTAGTCGACCTAGTCCATATATATTCTCCAGATTAATGTCTTCGTCTAACTCTCCTAACTTTTCTGCTATTTTTAAAATTTCATCCTGCATTAGATTTAGTTGGTCATGATATTTCTTGTCGAACGTATTGTACTCAGAACACTCCTCATCCTTTCTCGTGAAATAATGATACTCTCTCGTTGTCATTGAGTTAATTCCGCCTGCTTTAAGGTCTAGATATAGCTCGTCATAGCAAGGGTTATGCTGACCATATATTGGCAAATAAGAAAAAAGTATAGAAAATAATATCTTATAGATTGTTATCTTTTTCATAGAGATACCCTTAATAGTACTTCATTATAAAAACTTATAGTATGTGGGAGCCCCTATTATCCGCACCGGGGAAGGCGAATCTATTTAAAAAAATTGGAATTGAACAACTAAATAAGGACTATTATATTTTTATATTATTTTTATATTAATGATGTCATTCTTAAATAATTTTATACTTAAGGGCAAACTATGAGCAATAAAAAAGATTTTAATAAAAAATATGATAAAATGATTAGCGATCTGCAGGTAAAGCTTGTACACATGCAGGACTGGGTAATCGAAAATAATAAAAAAGTGGTTATTGTATTTGAAGGGCGAGATGCTGCTGGCAAAGGCGGCACAATAAAAAGGATAACAGAAAACCTAAACCCTCGGAGCTGTAAGGTAGTGGCACTGGCAAAGCCATCAGACCGTGAAAAGACTCAGTGGTATTTTCAGAGATATGTAGCACACCTGCCCTCAGCCGGAGAGATAGTTCTGTTCGACCGTAGCTGGTACAATCGCTCTGGAGTAGAAAAGGTTATGGGCTTTTGTAGCGATAAAGAATATATTGAATTTTTACAGACAACGCCTGACTTTGAAAGGATGCTTATTGGCTCAGGGATCATCCTATTGAAATACTGGTTCTCCGTAAGCGCGGATGAACAGGTAAAGCGTTTCAAAGGAAGAATACATGATCCGACCAAAGTATGGAAGCTTAGTCCGATGGACGTCGAGTCTATTAACAGGTGGGAAGATTATTCAAAAGCAAAAGATAATATGATGGAACACACGGACACAGATTTTGCCCCATGGAGTATTGTTGAGTCAGACATAAAAAAGAAAGCAAGAGTAAATTGTATCAGCCACCTGCTGAGTAAGATACCATATGAAGATATTGAACACGAAACAGTTGATCTTCCTAAAAGATTACCCGCAGAGTCTTACCAGAGGCCAGACCGTTCAAACTTCAACTATGTTCCTGAGGTGCTCTAGTAAGGGAAATAATCTGGCAACTATACAGCATCTAAAGACTGACCAATACGATCTAAGGCCTTCACCAGGTAGTCATTTGGAGGGCCATATCCAAACCTGAGAAACCCTTCTAAGCCAAACCATTTTCCTGCGGTAAGAAGGACACTAAAATTATCCCTTATGTGATAGGTGAGCTCCTGAGAGCCTAAACCCATGTTAATACGTACAAACGCAATTGCACCTGCCTCTGGAGGAGAAAGACTAAGCTTATTATCACACGTATCTACCCAGTCCACAAGCGTATTCATATTCTGGTTCAGGTGTGCTTTGGTTCCGTCTAATATTTGTTTTCGCCGTTTTGTTTCCAATATCCTGGACGCTACCCAGTCACTGTGATAGGCAATACTGATTGACGTATAGTCATGAAATGCCCAGGCTCTTTTTATATAATCTTCTGGGCCAACGGTCCACCCTATTCTGAGGCCAGGTAGTCGATATGCTTTTGACAGTCCTGCGTTAACAATTGTTTTCTCATAGTTTCCATAAAAAGAAGGTGACTCCGTACCATCAAGCTCAGCACCACGGTATACCTCATCCGAAAGAATCCAACAGTCATTTTCTGAGGCGATCTCTATAATATTTTGCATATTTTCATTAGTAACAACTGAGCCAGTGGGATTGTTTGGGTGGCAGACTGCTATCATCTTTGTTTTACTAGTGGCCATTGAATCCAGTTCGTCCGTGTTCCACTGCCAGCCTAGCTCTTCCCGAAGAGGAAGCTCTTTTACCGTTATCCCAAAGTTACGTGCTATGCCCCTTATCTGAAGATAGTTTGGGACCATGTAGATAAGCTCATCCCCCGGCTCGAGCATGGTCATTATCGCAATAAAGTTGGCCTCTGCTGAACCTGTTGTTGCTAAAACATTATCCNCGGATGCGCCTTGATATAGACCGGCTATTCTTTTTCTAAGTAANGGNGTTCCGGTAGTATAACCATATATTAGCTCCGTCTCTAGAAGCTCTGTCTGTTCATCTTTTGTGAGGATATCTTTCAGCGGCAGAGGGTGCAGCCCACTCTCTGATAGATTATAGTCTACCTCGTGCTCAAATAAAGACTGATTTCTTTCTAGCTCAAACTCTTCAAATTTCATTTAGTCTAACCTTTCACATGCCTCATACACTGCTTTTGCTATTTGAATATCCTGCACAGCAACACCTGTGAGATCAGCGACTGTGATCTGGCCTTCTCCGCAACGAACTGTATTATCAGTGCCAATGATATTCCCTAGCTCCGTGATATCACTCTGGTCTATTATTTTATTTTTTATTCCGTGAGATATCTCTCCTCTTTCAACACACTGGACGATGCTATCGGCAACAATAAGGTCCGCAATCTCGAAGATGCCTTCTTCCAGCTCCTGCTTTCCTGGAGAGTCTGATCCTAAGGCTGTTATGTGTGTACCCTTTTTCAACTTATTTTTTTTCAGGAGCGGACTTTTGGAAGCTGTGGCCGTAATAATCAGATCGCATGATCCAGCGATATCATCCGTGGTCGATGCTTTGTCTATGTCCCAACCATCTAAAGACATGTCTTCTATATATTTTTTAACACCCTTATCACTCCTGCCCCATACTTTTAAACTCCTGCAGTCAGTAACTCCAGACAAATAAGCAACCTGCATCCTGGCTTGTACGCCTGTACCAATGACCCCGATACAGTCTATTTTCTTTGGCGCAAGAATCTCAGCACAGATACCCCCTGCAACCGCGGTTCTTACATTGGTCAGATAGCACTCATCCGCCAATATTGCTACCTCCTGTCCGGTCTTTTGGTCAAACAAGAGCATGACACCTCCCTGGGAGGGAGAGATGCCTAAGTTTGTATCACCATAGAAGCCGGATGCAATCTTAATCACATAGTACTCGTCACCCTTTATATAGCCGTACTTTATGTGGACATCACCAGGCGGATCATCAAATATCATCTCACCGACAGGCGGCACAACGGTAAGCCCTGATGAGTATGCCTTAAAACCTTGTTTGATCAGAGGAAACAGGTCAAGCTTAGGGAGAACCCTCTTTATCTCCTCTAGCCCAAATACCTTCATAAAATTTTTCTTAAAACCTCCAGGCTGATATTGCGACCGCAGACAATAATCCCGACACGCTTGCCTTTCAACTGATCTTTCATTTTTATCAGGGCCGCGATGGAGGTTCCAGCAGCTCCTTCAACCAGAATCCGTTCTTTCTCAATCAGGTGAATGATTCCTTCCTGTATTTCCTGTTCTGTTAGCAGGACCATGTGGTCCACATATTCTTGGCACATTTCAAAAGTAACCGATCCAGCTTCAACACCTCCAGCGGTACCATCAGAAATAGTTGGCACAGGATCAATCTTTATTATTTTACCTGCTTCTAATGATTTAATCATCACAGCATGATTCTCAGGAGAGGCAGCGATAACCTCTACATCCGGCCAGACTGATTTCAAGTAACCGCCGACGCCACTAATAAGCCCGCCGCCGCCGACAGATACAATTACCGTATCTAGGCCGCTACACTGCGACTCAATCTCTAATGAGATTGTACCCTGCCCAGAGATCACGTCGAGATCATTATATGGTGAAAGATATATTCCGCCCGCGCTTTCTGCTACTTCCCTGGCTTTTAGCTCACCATCCATACAGTCCTTACCATGAACCCTGATCTCAGCGCCAAAGTTTTTCATATTAGCAAGCTTAGCATCAGAGGATTTCTCTGGCACATAGATAATACAGGGAACGCGAAGCTTCTGACAGGCGTATGCCACTGCGGCACCNTGGTTACCGGTTGAGGCAGCATAGATCCCAGACTCACGCTCGCTCTCAGAGAGAGTGAGCATCTTATTCATCGCNCCTCTAAACTTAAAGGAACCGGTATGNTGCTGGTTTTCCATTTTTAACCAGACATCNGCACCGGTTAAATCAGATAGCATAGCAGACCTCTCAAACGGGGTCTGAATCACATGCTCTTTTATTCTCTCTGCGGCAGCGGTAACGCTTTGTTGTATCATGATTTTAANATGAATTATTCTTCATATAGGCTATAAGTACGCACCCTATAATAAGCATTAATTATATCATACTCAGTAACAAAATCNCGNCCTCTGACATACATTTTCCCGGTACGCTTGTCGAATATTTTCATGTCTACCGTAGAACCGCTAATGTATTCATATCGACCTGATCCNGATCCGGCCGAAGATGAACCAAGAAACATCATACTGCTTNTTCCNAGTATGANTCCAGTAATAATACCTATACCATATTTTTTCATAGTTTTCTCCTTTCTATTTATAGTCAAACGCTGACTTTTGCTTTAAAATATTTTTAGCNATGTAGTTACTATGTTGGACTCTCCTTGTTTGTTTGATGTCCCCAGTAGTGGTATCAAAAATAGTGTACAATACCTCATAGCTTTTATTACCCAGATAGTCTTCCTGGGTTAANAGNNAAGTATCAATCTGATATTTACCGGCAGTNNTAAGGNTTGGATTNGNTGTAAGGCCCATAGCAGTGAACGCGATGAACACCACTAGGATTGCAGAGGCAAAACCGTATGCATACTGTTTCATGATAGTCTCCTTTTTTTTGTTAAAATTTTATGTCTGCAAANGCTAATTACTTATTGCAAATGGGCTAAGGCTTAGGGGATGAGAGTCTATTCNTCTTCTGTTGTGAATAGTCATCAGGGGAACACTNACTACNAGTGCGATGGTAGCAGCCTTTTGCGAAAGAACTCGGAGGGTATGCGGCTCAGAGAACAGATCGGCTAGACCAAAATCTGAGAGCAGAATATGAGAGCTGACTATCAGCCCTATNAAACCAAAAACCACCGACAGAATAAAATGTTTTTTTGGCATGATAATAAAAGAAACCGCATAAAAAAATATCGTCAGATTCATNAGCCTGTATAGCCAGTCCGCAAAAAANGTATGGGCACTAAAAAAAAGNTCNGCNGGTGTATAGGCGACACCAGCGAAACANATGCTTGCCAAAAAACCACATACGCTTCCTAANCGAGAAATATTTTGGACTCTCTGATCATCATCATACAATGAAGGCAGATAGAGAAAGTAGAAAGAAAAAACAGCACTAAGTATAATCAGTGCGCCATTAAAACAATAAAAAGGAACAGTGTTCGTTACGCCAGAGACAGTCTTTAACCTGCCAAGATCGCTCAGGTAATTATTTGAAAATGAGTAGCCAACTGAACTATGGTCTAGTCTATTTCCTCCATCATAGGCGTACGCTCCGGCAAACACAAGCACAACAAAAATAACTATCGCCGCTAAAGGCAGAATAAAAAATAATAATCTCTCNTTTGAATGCATGAAGGATTATTGCTTGCCTAATCCTTAATAATATTACTATACATTACCACATCAGAGGAACGCTTATACATTACCTCTTGGTTCTCAATAATACGCGAGTGCTCAACCTTAACATTATCACATTTTAGAAAAGAGAACGCAAACCAGCTATTATCGTGAACGAAACAGTTAACAATCGTAAGGCTCTGAACGCCAACAGCTTTTATCCCGATTGCTGCGTCCCCGCTTATCTCGCAGCTGTTAATATAAATATTATTTCCCTCATTGATTCGTAATACCGCTGAGTCATGGTCGCCGATTATCGATGTGTCATGCCCNAGGCTGAGTCTTTGCAGAACGATATTCGAAGAATTATTTATAATGAAAACTGGCTGATGGATGTCACTCAGAATAATACCCGATGATAGTATACCCTGTATAGTAATATTTGTCTTTCTATTAATCACAATTGACCTAGAAATAGTATGAATTCCCTGTGGTATGGATACGACCTCGTTCTGCCTCGCAGAGTTAATCATTTGCTGAATCAGTTCATAGTTCTCCTCTGCCTGCTGAGCAAGCTCAGCATATCTTGAGCTATCGACAGCAGGGATCANACTCTCCTNCNCTAAAACAAANTCTGCCGGCAGTGAAGAAAAAACAGAGTCAGATGGTAGATANACCTGGGTCTCGTAACCATCAAGCGAGACCTTAAGATTNTCCCAGGGTTGGCAGTCATTGACCTCATAGCTTCCTCTGCGATTTGTCAAAACGCTGGTGCTCCATTGAAACTCTTCATTGTGATGCCCAGTTAGAGTGATACTNGCCTNGTACAATGATTTTTCATTACCATCTGTTACCCTGCCCCATAACTCTCTCTGGATAGAGCCTGTTTGATCATCGGCCCCGGCCAAGGATACCGTGTCTAACACAGGGNCCAGTTTGGTGTCTACATTTACCCAGCTTGCGCCAATAATTTGACCATCATAACCGCTACCACTATAGTCAGTAACAGAAGAGTCTGCGCCCTCATTAAAAGGCCAAAAACCGATCAGACTTGATGAGGCGACATAATTAAGAGTGTCTACCGTAGGGTCCATCCCCGCACCTGAGTTATACAGCGAGCTAACCTCTTCCGGCGTTAGTTTCCGATCCCATATTGATACGCCATCAATCAGTCCTGAAAAATATTCACCAGAGTTGTCCCACATTGTGGCAATTAAAAACTTTTCATCTGTTGGATAGGTCTTACCCTGGCCCATTGACTTTGCTATCAAAACGCCGTCAATGTACAAAGCGGATGTGTCGATTATTGTTGCAGAGTCGCCAATGGTTCCGTCATTTACGATCGTATAGTAGTGCCAATTATTATCCATGTAGAAATCTTTGCTTTTCAAATCTTTCCACTCGTCTGTCATTTTTATGGTTCCTGAAGTGTCCGAGGAAGAATTGGAACCGAAGTAGAATGGACTCCCGGCGGTATCACTCTGAGAGACTATCGTCCTCGCGCCCGTGTTCCCAGAGTCAGCCTTGAGCCAGACTGATAACGTGTAGTCACCAGAGTCTGGGATTACGTTTTCTTCTATCAGAATATAATCATTGAGGCCGTCGAACCTCAGCCCAGTCGAATCAGCTGATGCATTATACTCGGGCCCTCCAAAGAACATACAGGAGTATGAAAAAAGAAGAACAAGGATAGGAAANAGTTTNTTCACAANCAGAAGTTAATANTTGATNATAGANATTACAAANNAGCTAGTAACTATAGTGAGTTAAGTCAGAGTACACTTNTTCATAGGCCTGAGGGTTAAACTTTTTACCTCCCTTTAGGCTAGAATCAAAAAAATCTAACAACAGTGTGTTCATAATTGATCTTATAGTTTTTGGCGATATTTTTCCCGACCCGAATTTCTTTGTCAACCTTGTAAACTGTGAAAAATCAGTAAAATCATAGTGCCTTGATCCTTCCACAGCAAAGTGGGTAGANATCTTAGAATTCTTCTTTGCCAGTGTCTCCATCACANTATAATTATTTGAGCTNCCCCAGCTTGGTTGACCCAGNTGTGCAAAAGGTTTATTCATGTCTCGGTTAATGATATCCTCTGGAAGCGGTAAAAAATATGTATCNANTCCAAAAACTGCGTCTATCCTGCTGTCACTGTAGCCGGNCATTACAGAGGTGCAGCCNCCAAAAGNATGTCCAAATATTCCTATCTTGCTTGTGTCGGCGTTGGCCATAAAATTGTCCGCAGAAGAAGCCTGTTGAAGCATCTTGTCAATTAAAAAGCTGACGTCTTCTGTTCTTATTGTTAGCTGCTTTTGTACTCTTGCGATCATATCCTCTTCGGATGGGCGCTGGTTGTTGCCTGGTAGTCTTGATTTTGAATAGACAACTCTTTCGTTTGCTAAAACGGTAATCGCGGCATCGTACGTGTGATCGGGTGCGACAACAATATACCCATAGCTGGCAAGCTCCTCCGCCTGGAACGTGTTTGCAATCTTTAGACTCTGGTGTCCGTGCGAATAAATCAATATTGGAAATTTTCCTTTCGCAGGGGCAGCCTCTAACCACGAGTTACAGTCAATGCCTCCCGCTCTTTCCATCAGAGCATTGGGCACCTCTAGCCTTTCAGAAAGAGCCTCACTAATCACCTTTTGATTATTAACATACGGAGCCTTTTTCACTAGACCTCTCTGATCAGCCGGGTACCAGACCTTTACACTGATCTCTCGAGGACCGGTGATATCATCCGTAAACCACATTGGCCTGGCTGGGTCAACCAAGTAATAATTCTGCGTTCCCACGGGATACTTTCCGCCGACCTTGGCAATGTCCTTAAGCGGTATTGACCGATAGACTATCGTCGCGCAGCCGCTGACATATAGACCAATCATTACAAACAACACAAGGCGGAAATAGTAATAAAGTTTTTTTGGATCCATTTGGTTTTGATGTAAATAGTTAGATAAGCACTGCATGAATAATAAGCTAGACTAGGTTCTCTTGATCCAATTTTTTGAATAGCTCAAGACTGACCCAGGCGTCCGTAGCAGCATAGGAGATTTGCGTGTTTGATAGCTTTCTGCGGCTCCAGTCCGAGGTCCGTGAGCTTTTAGAAATTCTGAAATTAAAAAATAGAGCCGCCAGGCCGCGAAGCCCATGATGGGGAATAAGCCTGTCCTTGGCCGTCTCTCCGAGATCAACAAACGAGCACGGGTCAAAGGGAGACAGATACATCAGCTCTATTAGATCTCTGTCAACAGAGACGCCACACTTTGTAATTTTTTTATGTGACAGAATTTGTGATAGTTTTTCAAACATTCTGTCACTGTCTAGCTGATAAACATAGACAGCATTTTCGCCAGCGAGCTGCATTATTGATGGAGCATTAACAGGTCCTTTTGTAAATATTGGCCGCGTCTCTGTGTCAAATCCAATTACCTTTTGTGTCAGCAGGTAGTCGATGGACTCTTGTATATTATCTTTCGATGAGAGCACATGAATATCACCCTCATACTTTACAAGAGGCATCTCATTGATCTCATCCTTGCTCAGTTTTTTATAGCTTCTCATTTTTTTCTTTTTCCAGTTCATCGTTAATACCGTATCCAAGCAGAACAACAAAGAGTAATAAAAACACCCACTTCATCTACCACCCATACCCTTTCATCTTATAGGACTCAGCGGCCTGGTCAATTCGTTCTGGTTCTTCCTCAAGCGGATTCCAATCAGATAATATACTCTTAATATCTTGTTCTCGTTCTTTTTCTGTTTGATCCCAGGTGTTTGTCCTATCGTCAATATTAATAAAACATTCCCAGCTTCCTGTACTATTATTTTGAACTATCGGATCAATATCACGTGCACCAAAATAGGTATTAATGATAGCGATAAGTCTTTGTATCTTTTTTTCAATGGACGCTCTTTGCGAGCTGTGCCCCTCAAATATAAAGCTGCTGTTCCTGCCAAAGAGCTTGAGCATCATAAACGCCGGGGACTGTTTTCTATGGTCAGATCTATGTACCAGACCAAGACCAGATGGATGAAGCATGTCACTAGACTCGTGGCCAATAATAATCTTAATAAGCGGCAGGCTCTGGTCATGCTTGTTGGTTATGAGCTGTAGGGTAATATCTGTCCACTCGCAGTCAGGAGCGTAGCCAGTTGTGCTAACACTCACCGAATCCTCTTTCTGCTTTTCCAGTCCATCAAGGGTCTCCCAGAGTAGGCTGGAAAATGACATCGCGGATAAAATTTCTTGAGTAATGAAAGTATTAAAAATGTTTCTTTTGTCTCTGGAAATGATCATAATGTTGTGACTAAACTGAGAAAAAATAGTCAGAAATGCCATCAGATTGATCACCGGAGAAAAATCAAACTTAAACGAGATGATCAGCCACAGTAGCGCCTGGATGATGATCCACTTCCACTGCCTTGTGAACAGGGACACCTGCGACCGTGATCCATCGATAATGATCTTGTCTTTCTCCAAAGGATCGCGGTTGACTGATTTTCTCCACTCGTGGAAACGGTCTGCTAGCTGCTTTCTAGTATACTTTGGGCCATAAAACAGACTGATAATCTGTTTCATGTCGTCTGTCTTTTTATTAATAAATGCTAACAATAAATGCTCCTCCAAGAGCGAGGGATACTGCCGCCCATTTTTTCGTTGTCATCACCTCTTTGAGAAAGATAGCCGCGAGTATAATAA
>PAVC01000064.1 GCA_002713885.1 Fidelibacterota bacterium | reverse complement strand
TAAGGTGAAGCCTGGTGAAGATAATGATTTTGAGATAGTTACCAGTGCTGAAATGATTGAAACATTTTCAGGATTTACAAGCGGGATAAAATTATTTGCACTGTCAGTTAGTATTATTGCACTTGTCGTAGCCGGCATTGGGATAATGAATATTATGTTGGTTTCTGTGACAGAAAGAATAAAAGAGATTGGTATAAGAAAAGCGATTGGTGCGACAAAGAAAGACATCTTAACTCAGTTTTTAATGGAGGCAATTTTCCTGAGTCAATTTGGAGGTGTCGTTGGAATATTATTGGGTATTAGCGCTGGGAATATAGTTTCTGTTATTTTTAAGATACCTGCAATAATTCCTTTTGACTGGGCTATCATCGGACTGGTTGTTTGCTCAATCATCGGGATCGGATTTGGAATATACCCAGCGTGGAAAGCAGCGGAGCTAGATCCAATAGAATCACTGCGTTTCGAATAAATTTTCTTTATCTAAAAGAAAAGTTAAATTTCATAGCAAAAACTATGCCCTTTTTACATCTAATGAATCATACTATTCATAAACCAAGAATATCTATAGGTTATTTTGCTTATTTATCTGTTAATAGTTTAACTGATTATAGAAAGAAATAATATTTTGGTTGTCGGTATTATTCCTGCTAGAATTGGTTCTACAAGGTTTCCCAAAAAAATATTAGCTGATATTGAGGGTAAGCCCATGATTGCCCACGTAGCTGAAAGAGCTTTAGAGGCAGAAATGTTAGACAAAGTAATTATTGCGATTGATTCAGAAGAAACAAAGAAAGCATTATCTAGTTATAAGTTTGATATGGTTATGACTGATGTTAGGCATTCTAGCGGAACAGACCGCGTGTCTCAAGTNGCGAAAACAATTGATGAGGCNGAAATAATTATTAACATTCAAGGAGATGAACCATTATTAGATCCTAAAATTATTGATGGTTTGGTAAGACTATTAAACGACCCGAGTATTTCAATGGCGACTGTAGTGAGTTGCGATATTGGAGTTAAAGATTATTTAGATAGAAATATCGTAAAAGTATTTCTTGATGAAAAACAAAATGCATATGATTTTAAACGTGACATATATGATTCAGAAATTGGCGGAGTATTTAGGCATGTTGGTTTCTATGGGTTTCAAAAAGAAACACTTTTTGAGCTTTCCTCATTAGCNCCCTCGCATAATGAAGTAGAATATTCTCTAGAACAGTTTAGAGCTCTTGATAATGATATAAAAATAAAGGCACTGATAACCAATTCTGAACAACTTGCTGTTGATGTCCCTGAAGATATAAACCGCGTTTCTTACAGAATGAAAAAATTAAATAAAATATTAACAGAAGAATAATATGGGTAGCTCAAAACCAACGAAATATATATTTGTTTTAGGTGGTGTAATGTCCGGCCTTGGTAAGGGCATTGCAGCTTCTTCAATTGGTTACCTATTAAAGAACTCTGGTCTTCGGGTCACAATTTTGAAGCTTGATCCTTATTTAAATGTAGACCCTGGGACTATGAACCCATACCAACATGGAGAGGTCTTTGTATTAGATGACGGGTCTGAAACAGATCTTGATCTAGGACACTATGAGCGTTTTATTGATGTGAGCATGACAAAAAATAATAATGCAACCTCAGGTCAGATTTATAGCACGGTTTTAGATAAAGAGCGAAAGGGTGAATATCTAGGTCAAACTGTACAGGTTATCCCTCATGTCACTGATGAAATCATAAACAGAATAAAGAGCATCAATAAACCCAAAAAATATGATGTAATAATTTGTGAAGTTGGTGGCACTGTCGGGGATATAGAGAGTTTGCCTTTTATGGAGGCAATACGTCAATTATCATTACATGTAGGATATCATAACCATTTGATTGTTCATGTGACTCTGTTACCATTTGTAAAAGCTAGCGGGGAGCTTAAGTCTAAGCCAACACAACATTCTGTAATGAAGCTTAGGGAGATTGGTCTAGCTCCTGATATGATTCTTTGCCGATCAGAATACAGTATTGATAAATCTATAAGAGAAAAAATTGCTCTATTTTGTAATGTTCGTGCGGACCATGTTTTTGAGGGTCGAGATGTTCAGAGTATCTATGAGGTTCCTCTAGTATTGAATGAGCAAAATATGGGGAATTTGATCAATGAACGCCTTCAACTAGATAACGAACCTGACTTATCGCGTCTAAAAAAGTTTGTACACAGTTATAAGAATCCTGATTCTGAGGTTGTGATTGCAATGTGTGGGAAATACACAGAATTAATTGATTCATATAAGAGTGTGTTAGAATCATTTGTTCATTCTGGTGTAGAAAATCATGCAAGAGTAAATATTAAGTGGGTAAAAACGGAAAAAATAACTGATGATCTAGCTGCAAAAAGACGATTTAAAGGCGTAGACGGAATTTTAATTTTACCAGGATTTGGTTCTCGAGGAGGAGAGGGGAAAATCATGGCTTCTAAATATGCTCGCGAGAATAAGATTCCCTTTCTCGGCATATGCCTAGGGATGCAGTGTGCGATTATTGATTTCGCTCGTCATGTTTGTGGACTAAAAGGTGCTAACTCAACTGAGTTTAATAAGCGTACTAAGCACCCAGTGATTGATCTTATGGAATCGCAAAGGGCTATTAAAATAAAGGGTGGCACCATGAGGCTTGGTGCATATAATTGCAAGATTAAGACGGGGACTAAGACATTTGCTGCCTACCGATCAAAAAAAATATCAGAAAGACATCGTCATCGTTACGAGGTAAACAATCGCTATAGAAATAAGCTTGAAAAACAAGGACTGATCATTTCAGGGGTTAATGAAGATCTAGGTGTTGTAGAGACAATTGAGATCGCTGATCATCCTTGGTTTATTGCAGGACAATTTCATCCTGAACTAAAAAGCAGGGTCAACAAAGCACATCCACTTTTTAGAGAGTTTATTAAGGCTGCAACCAGATATAATAAATACAGAGGTTAAATCTTGAAAGAAATCAAAGTCGGTAACGTTATATTTAGTGAAAAACATCTCGGAGTTATCGCTGGCCCGTGTGTCATCGAGAGCCGCGATCATTCATTGAAAATGGCATCTGAAATAAAACAGGTATCTGATAAAATAAAACTCCCAATTATTTTTAAAAGTTCATTTGATAAGGCAAATAGAACATCAATAAAATCATTTAGAGGCCCGGGTATTGATGAAGGAATGAAAATATTATCTGATGTAAAAGCTGAGACGGGGTTACCNGTACTGACAGATATTCATGCTTCCGATCAGGCTAGTATAGTGGCAGAAGTAGCCGATGTTCTCCAGGTTCCTGCTTTTTTAAGCAGACAGACAGATATTTTGGTTGCCGCATCTAAAACCGGNAAGCCAGTAAATATAAAAAAAGGTCAATTTCTTGCGCCATGGGATGTTGANCACATTGTCCATAAAATTGAGGAANCAGGCTCAAATAATATNTTATTAACTGATAGAGGAACACAGTTTGGATACAATAATTTGGTTGCAGACATGAGGGCTATACCACTTATGAAAGAATATGGATACCCTGTTATCTTTGACGCGACTCATAGNGCGCAGCTTCCTGGTGGCAGTGGCGGACACTCTTCAGGAATGAGAGANATGATCCCAATATTAGCACGATCAGCAGTGGCAGCTGGTTGTTGTGGCGTTTTTATGGAGGTTCATGATAATGTAGAGTCCGCGAAGTCGGATGCTGCAACCCAGTGGCCGATTANTAAGTTAGAAAANCTTTTAATTGATTTAATGAATATTCATCAGGTGGTTAGTTAATCATGAATAAATATAAGAAAATAAGTCTAATTATTACTGATGTTGATGGCGTATTGACAGATGGGTCAATCTATAAGGGCACCGATAATATGGAATTTAAAAAGTTTTCTGTTTTTGATGGTGTGGGCGTAGCATATGCNCGTGCCGCTGATCTAAAGATTGCAGTTNTTTCGGCTCGTTATTCACCAGCCACTGAGCACCGCACCAAAGAANTAGGTATTACAGATGTATATAATGGGGGTTTAAATAAGCTACATGCGTATAATGATCTGAAAAAAAAATATACATTATCTGATGATCAAATTGCATATGTGGGAGATGACATGGTTGACATACCTGTTATGGAAATAGTTGGGCTCCCAATCGCTGTAGCAAATGCGACACCTGNAATAATCAAATTAGCTAAACATATTACAAAAGTTAAGGGAGGTGACGGTGCTTTTAGAGAAGCCGTTGAGTGGATTATNCACAAGCAAGGTAGNACGGAAGAGATGTATACAATTATGAGAGATAGNGTCTTAAATAGTTGAACAATGAAAAATGCATATTGGATCATATTTTTCATTGTTCTAACAATAGCTTGTTCAGATAAATCTAACCAGACCCAATTAGAAAAAGGGGCAGAATACCCCGATCAAGAAAGCTGGGGTGTAACAATTATACTTACGGACTCTTCGATCGAGCGCGCAAGGGTTCAATCAGGCCATTTAGAAAAATATAATCAAGAGCAGCACATTATGCTTGATCAAATAGTAAAGGTCGATTTTTTTGATAAGAAACAGAATCATGTGGCAGTTCTAAATAGTGCGAAGGCAGAGGTTGATCAAAAGACCAACAATATGAAAGCGATTGGGGATGTGGTTGCGGTATCTGATAGTGGTATTACTTTATATACTGATACACTTTTCTGGAACGCAAAAAAAGAACAAATGAACACAAAAGATTCAGTGATGATAACNACAATAGAAAAAGATACACTCTACGGNGTAGGATTTGAATCTGATTCAGATCTCCAAAATTGGAAAGTTTTAAAACCTTCTGGTGTTACAAATAGAGTGAAAAAATGAGTATTCAAAAAACAAATTCTTTGATTGCTAAAGGCCTTCATAAAAAATATGGTTCACGTATGGTTGTAAATAATGTCGATATATCAGTAAGCAGAAATGAGATAGTTGGGCTGCTTGGTCCAAACGGCGCTGGCAAGACAACTACTTTTTATATGATCACTGGTATGATAAAACCGACTAAGGGAGATATTTTTTTGGATGATAACAATATTACCCTTGACCCAATGTATAAGAGAGCAAGAAAAGGCGTTGGGTATCTTGCGCAAGAACCATCGATTTTTTCAAAGCTGACAGTAGAAAATAATTTGAAACTTGTTCTTGAGATGAGAAAAGATTTATCGAAAGAAGAACAAAATGAGAAAATAGATAGTTTGTTAGATGATTTTTCTGTCAGCGCTTTGAGGCAGAGTAAGGGAGGTACGCTCTCTGGCGGAGAAAGAAGGCGCGTAGAGATTGCGAGGTCTTTGTGTATGGATCCTGATTTTATTCTACTTGATGAACCTTTTGCTGGGGTTGATCCCATAGCTGTAGAAGAGATACAGTCTATCGTTAACTCCCTAAAACAAAGAAATATTGGTGTCCTTATTACTGATCATAATGTTAGGGAAACCCTTTCAATAACGGATCGCTCATATTTATTATTCAATGGTCAGATTCTCAAATCTGGCACATCTGAGTTTTTAGCCAATGATGAGGAAGCCCGGCGACTTTATTTGGGAGAAAAGTTCAAGCTGGACTAGTTAATGCCACGTCTATTACAGAAACTTGAACAAAAGCAAAAACTTGCACCAAGACAGGTTCTTCAAGCAAGGCTTCTACAATTAAATACAATAAATCTGGAACAGACTATATTAAAAGAATTAGAACAAAATCCTATTCTAGAAGAGGTTGAACCTGAAGATTTTGAAGATAAATCAATGGCTGAAGAAATATTAGATGAGGTTGATGCTCCTGTTGAAGATGTATACACGGATGAGTCTTCATACTATCTTGACCAAGAGAAGAATGATCTTCCTCTACCAGATAGGAGTTCATTTATAGAAGATGTAATCAATAGAATGAAAGATTATGGTTTAACAGATATTGAGCAAGAGATCGCTGAAGAAATACTTTGGAACACAAATGACCGAGGTTACTTAGACACAGATCTTGTTCTTATCGCTGATAGTTTCGAGTTAGAAGAGGAAGATATAGAGCCAATACTATCGGTTATCCAGCGTATGGAGCCTAAAGGGTTAGCCTCTAGAAATCTTAAGGAATGTCTAACTATTCAGCTTGAAGATGATAAAAATTCTTTATCATTTAGTATTATTACAAAATATTTCGATGATTTTATGCATAAGCGCTATGATAAAATAAAAACAAAACTAAAATGTGATAATGAACAGCTTCACGAAGCTGTAGATAAGATATCTAGACTTAATCCTAGGCCTGGCGAGGGATACGCAGATAATTTTCAAATAGTGATACCTGATCTTATCGTTAGAGAAGATGGTGACGACTGGTTAATAACAACAAACGATGGAGGTATCCCAGAACTAAGAATAAGCAAGTTGTATTCTGAGGGAATAAAGGAAAGTGAATATAGTGGGAAGGCAAAATCATTTGTTCGTGAAAAAATGGATTCTGCAAACTGGTTTATTGAGGCAGTTAAGCAAAGGAGGATAACCATGGTGAGTGTAATGCGGGCGATAATTAAATACCAACCAGAATGGTTTTCCGGAGACATGGATCATCTTCGTCCTCTAAAACTTCAAGATATCGCTGAGGAAATTGATATGGACATTTCTACTATAAGTCGGTCAACTCGTGGTAAATTTGTGGATACTCCTTATGGAGTTTTTGAATTAAAATATTATTTTACAGATGCGCTAGACCTAGGTGATGGTAGAGTTTTAGGAACATTTGTAATAAAAAGAGAATTACAAAACATAATCAATTCTGAGAATAAAAAGAGCCCATTCAACGATGATACATTGGTTGAAAAATTAAAAGACAAGGGTTATAAGCTTGCTAGAAGAACGGTGGCAAAATATCGTGATCAGTTAGGCGTCCCTGTGGCTAGACTCAGAAAAGAAATATAAAATAAAGAGAGGTTAACATGGCAAGAAAAATCATTGTTGGTGATCAGGAATTTGTAGTCCCAGATAAATTCCCGAAAAGTGGATTTACCATTGGGCTTATTCTGGTATTAATCTTTGCGGTTTGGAGCTCAATTTATAGAGTTGAGCTTGAAGAAGAAGGCGTTCTAATGACACTCGGTGAATACTCTGGACTCGTCCAATCAGGCATTCATATAAAGTGGCCTACTCCAATACAGACTGTAATAAAAATTCCTACAAAACGTGAACTGGAGATGGAGTTTGGCCAGAGGAGGCAGACTGAATCAAACAGAAGAACNAATCGTTCAGAGGTTGAAGAAGAGTCTCTTATGCTCACGGGTGATTTAAATGTTGCAGTAGTACCATGGAAAACGCAGTATAGGATTGCAGAGCCAGACAAGTTNTTGTTTAAGGTGAAAGACCCTATTGGGACATTCCGGGACATGAATGAGGCTGTGATGCGTGAAGTAATTGGNGACAGGAGTGTTAANGAGGTTTTAACTACTGGGCGACAGGAAATTGCTNCANNNATGGAAGAAAAACTTCAAAAAATGTGTGACCAATATGAAAACGGANTAANAATTAATCGAATCCTGCTTCAGAAAGTTCTTCCCCCTAAGCAGGTCCAAGATGCATTTAATGAAGTGAANACTGCTGAGCAAGAAAAAGAAAAAATGATTAACCAAGCNCTCGGTGATTATAATCGGATTATACCAAGGGCTAGNGGAGAGGCAGAGCAGACAGTGCAGCAGGCAGAGGGATATGCGATGGATCGAGTCAATAGAGCAAAGGGTGATGCTTCATTGTACAAGGATTTGTTAAAAGCATATAAAAAATCACCNGAGGTTACAAAGGATCGGATCTACCTTGAAACAATGGCCGATGTTTATCCGAAGATAAAACAAAAAATAATATTAGATAAAGATTTAGAGGGAATTCTCCCTCTTCTACCACTAGGAAAGGAGGCAAAATAATGGGAAAATTTTTTAGTGTAATTATTACTATTGGTATTATTTCTATTCTTCTCATNTTTGGAGGCGCTTTTTACATTGTTACCGAGTCAGAGCAGGTAGTCATCACTCAGTTTGGTAAACCAGTTGGTGATCCAATAACAACGCCAGGGCTTAAAATAAAAAAGCCATTCTTGGAAACTGCAAACTACTTTGATAAAAGATTTCTCGCGTGGGATGGTGAGCCGAAACAGGTTTCTACAAGAGACAAACGTTTCATCAATATAAACACTTATGCNCGATGGCGNATTTCGGACCCATTACAATATGCTAAAAGATTGTTTGATGAGTCAAAGGCTCTGACNCGCTTAGGATCAGTTCTCGAGGGAGCAACACAAAATGCAATCGCGAACCACGATCTTATTGAATTAGTTAGAAGCTCAAATAGAGAGTATATAGGTAATAATGTTGATAATGATCAATCAAACAAAGATAAAGCGATTATTAAAAGTGGCAGAGATGAGCTGACGAAAGAAATATTAGGGCTAGCAAAAGAAAGCACAAGTGATCTAGGTATTGAGATACTTGATTTTCAGTTTAAGCGAATAAACTATGTTCCCGAAGTTCGGAAGAAAGTATATGAGCGTATGATCTCAGAACGTAAGAGGATTGCTGAAGAGTTTCGTTCACAGGGAGCCGGTGAGTCAGCACGAATTAGTGGTCAAAAAGATAAAGACCTTAAAGAGATCACCTCAGATGCATATAGACGCTCACAAGAGATAAAGGGTAAGGCNGATGCNGAGGCTGCAAATATTTATGCCGCTGCATACAATAAAGACCCTTCTTTCTATCGTTTTATGAGGACAATGGAGATTTATAAAGAAGCNCTAGATAAAGAGACGGTATTAGTCCTAAGTACTGATGGAGATTTCTTAAANTATCTTAGTACAAGAAAATGAACAAAAACAATCTCAAAATACGGTCTACAACAATATTAGGTGTTCGATCTAAAGGCAAGGTCGCTGTAGCTGGCGATGGACAAGTCACTCTTGGCGATATGGCAATGAAACAAAAGGCCGTAAAAGTCAGGAAGTTTGATAGCCAAAAGGGTGGCGTGGTTGGAGGATTTGCTGGTGCAGCNGCTGATGCACTCACACTATTTGAAAAGTTTGAACAAAAACTTGACGAGTATGAGGGAGACCTTAAGCGATCGGTTGTTGAGATGGCTAAAGACTGGAGGACCGATAAAATCCTNCGGCATTTNGAAGCCTTGCTGCTTGTCATGGATAAAGGAAATAGTTTTATTATTGCTGGNGATGGGAACGTAATAGAGCCAGANGGACCTATTGTGGCGATTGGNTCCGGCGGAGGTTTTGCCCAGGCAGCAGCGACAGCGTTTTATCAGTCAGGTAAATTCTCAGCAAAGCAGATTGCTGAAAAGTCATTAAAAATAGCTGCCGATCTATGTATTTATACCAATGATTCTATAACNATCTTAGAGCTTAGATGAAAGANCTAACTCCCAAACAAATCGTCCGAGAGCTGNATAAGTATATTATAGGACAGGCTAAAGCGAAAAAGGCAGTAGCGATTGCAATGAGAAACAGATGGCGAAGGCAACAAGTTTCTGGTTATATGCGTGATGAGATTATGCCTAATAACATAATAATGATAGGCTCTACTGGGGTTGGGAAAACTGAGATTTCTAGAAGACTGGCTGCTCTCACTAGTGCTCCTTTTGTGAAAGTTGAAGCAAGTAAGTTTACTGAAGTTGGTTATGTCGGAAGAGATGTTGAGTCTATGATCAGAGACCTGATGGACACGTCTTTTAATATGGTGCAGAGAGAAAAAGAGGAAGAGGTTATTGGCCTAGCAGAGAGCCTGGCCAATGAAAGAATTATTGATATTCTTTTTCCAGATAAAACCAAAAATGATGCATCAATACCCGAAGAGATTCAAGAACGTCACGCAAGAACACGTTCTCGAATACGGAAAAAATTAGACAATGGTGATTTCGAAGACAATATCATTGAGATTGAGATTGAACAAGAGACAATAACNGGTATGCAGGTTTTAGGTCCAATAGGGATGGATGATTTTGGGATGAACATCAAAGATATGCTTAGCAATGCAATTCCAAAATCCAAAAAACCAAGAAAGATGCCAGTTTCTGAAGCTCGTGAGGTTCTGATAGATTCTGAGGCTCAAAAACTTATCGATAATGATGAGGTTATCCGTATTGCTAAAGAGCGTTCAGAGAATAATGGTATTATTTTTATAGATGAGATTGATAAGGTAGTTAATGGTAACGGAGGGCAGGGNCCGGATGTCAGCAGAGAAGGCGTTCAAAGAGATCTCCTNCCTATTGTAGANGGGAGCAATGTCAATACTAAGTATGGAGTTGTTTCTACTGATCATATTCTATTTATCGCAGCAGGNGCTTTCCATATTAGTACTCCTTCAGATATGATCCCAGAGCTACAGGGTCGTTTTCCTATTCGAGTTGAACTGGATAAACTGAAGACCAAAGATTTTATTAAAATATTAACCCATCCAAAATCAGCCCTGATTAAACAATATGTTGCACTTCTTGAGGCTGAAGGTGTCCATCTAGAGTTTGAATCATCTTCAATTAAGGCGATTTCTGAGATAGCAACAGAGGTTAATACAAAAACTGAAAACATTGGAGCAAGAAGATTACATACTATAATGACCACACTTCTTGAAACCCCTTTATTTGAGCATCCAAAGTCTGGACAAAAAAACATAAAGATTACNGCAAAGTATGTGAAGGATGCTCTTGGAGATATTGTTGTTGATCAAGATCTAAGCAGATATATTTTATAAGGGACTATTTATTGAAACATTTTTTACACATATCAGACTATAATGAGTCTGAACTCTGGGAGATACTTAATCTTGCAAAAGATTTAAAGAAAAAATTTCATAAAAGAGAAGACTACAATCCATTTTATAATAAATCTTTGGCTATGATATTTGCAAAGCCTTCTGCCCGTACNAGGGTATCATTTGAAACCGGTTTTGAGTGGATGGGGGGGCATGCGCTTTTTCTTGGTCCCAGTGATATAGGNATTGGCAAGAGAGAAGCTATTAAAGATATTTCAAGATTATTTAGTAGGTATAATGATATAATAATGGCCAGACTTTTTGACCACGATCATATTCTTGANCTAGCAGAGNACTCAACGATACCTGTGATTAATGGACTCACAGACTATAACCACCCGTGTCAGATAATGGCAGATATTTTTACTGTTTGGGAGCATCTCGGGGATATTGATAATCCNAAAATAGTTTATATGGGTGATGGTAATAATATTGTGCACTCATGGCTTCATTTAGCGATGAGGGTTCCCATTACCTTTGTATGTTGTTGCCCGGAAGAATATAACCCTGATCAAAATACAATAAACAAAGCAGTCGATTCCANNATTTCTGATATAGATGTTTCTCATAATCCTATGGAGGCAATACAGAATGCGGATATTGTATACACTGATGTGTGGGCATCAATGGGCCAGAAAGATGANGCAGCCCAAAGAGAAAAAATATTTTCAAATTTCCAGGTGAACGAAGATCTTATAAAACACTCTGGAAAAAGAACCTTATTTATGCACTGCCTTCCTGCCGAAAGAGGGCGCGAGGTAACCGATGGTGTTATGGAGGCAGACTATTCTATTGTTTTTGACCAGGCAGAGAACAGAATGCATATTCAAAATGCAATAATGGTGTACCTATCAGAAAACAGTTAATAATATTAGTCTACATTGTTTTATCATTCACGTACCTGTATTCCTCGTTTCCACTTTCTCCTAAAGAATTTCTTGGTTATGAGCTTGGTGAAAGATTTACATATCATCACAGAGTAGTTGACTATTTTAAGCAGGTTGATTCTTCAAGCGAGAGTGTCCACCTTGTTCAGTATGGAGAAACCTATGAAGGTAGGCCTCTTTTCATTGCTATTATTACACACCCAGAGAATAAATTTTCTGTTGATGAAATTAGAACGAACCATCTTATTACATCTGGCCTAGAAGAAGGAATAGATCCAGAAAAAGATTACGCGTTAGTGTGGCTTAGTTACTCAGTTCATGGTAACGAATCAAGTTCAACTGAGGCTGCCATGGAAACTCTTTTCTCGTTTGCAAACACATCAAATAAAAAAACGATGGAGTGGTTAAAGCGCACGATTGTTATTATTGACCCCTGCATCAATCCTGATGGGCGCGATCGATATGTACAGTTTTATACTATGACTGGAACAAATCCTCCCGATGCTAATGTTAACACAAGGGAACACCAGGAGCCCTGGCCCGGAGGAAGAACAAATCACTATTATTTTGATCTTAATAGAGACTGGACATGGCAGACTCAGGTGG
>PAVC01000063.1 GCA_002713885.1 Fidelibacterota bacterium | reverse complement strand
CACTATGATGCCATTAATCTTATTGTGATGATGGGTTGGTATAAGAGGTTTAATGATATTTAAGTGTTTTTTCTTAATCCCGGTTTCTTCACTAATCTCTCTGATGGCTGTTTTTTTCCTGTTGGCTCCCTTTTTTAATCTTCCTTTTGGAAACTCCCACCGGCCATTTTTNTTAATAAATAANATTTTTTTNCCGCGGACNACCACGCCNCCNGCNGCTTTAANTATATCAGNCANTTATGTNCTCCCTTTCAACCGATATAATAATTCATACTGTTCTTTTNTGAGGNCTTTAAACTTTANACCATCAATCTCTATATCATACTCAGGAATTTCTTTTGACCATTTTTTATCCTTAAGTATTNTNTTANCAGGATACTCTAAACTAGANAAAACATANCGCATGGCATTTAGCCTGGCGATCATTTTATTATCAGAGTTAATNACAACCCANGGGTTGTCATTGGTNTCNCTATTAGAAAAAACCTGCTCCTTNTAATGTGTNAACAGGTCCCACTCTTTNGCTGCNTTNAGATCATTNGNACTTAGTTTCCAATATTTAAGTGGGCTCTTTTNCCGAAAAANNAACCGTTGTTGNTGNTTTTCTTTTGAAACAGACAGATAAAANTTAATAAGCAANAGNNCATTNTTTATATGTGTTTTCTCCCACTTNTTAACATTTTTCATAAAATATTTATATTGTCTTTCGGTACAATATCCCATTGCTGGNTGAATAAGTCCCCGGGTGTACCANGANCGATCAAAAAANACAATCTCCCCCTTTTTGGGCAACAGCCTGTCATAGGTTTTAAACCACATTCTGTTTTGTGCTGCTGTAGGTACACCAAGCTCAACAACTCTCATTGTCTTGGGAATAAGGTTCTCAATAAACCTTTTTATNGTNGCCCCNTTNCCAGCTGCGTCTCTGCCTTCCAGCACAATAGCCAGTCTCTGGCCAGAGTCTATNACCCATTCTTGTAGTTTCAGAAGTTCAATCTGTAGCCTTCGTTTTTCNTTNTGATAGCTCTTTAGCGTTAGTTCCTTATAGCTCGTTCTATTATAAATAATCATGTGTTTATTTTTTTTATAATCTAATAATAAATAAAAACAGTCAATATCTTTGCTTTAACTATCACACTTTTATTTTTACCAATAAATTGTGTCACTAAATTTCATTCCTTTTACTAAGAACATTCAGGATAATTCATTATCATGGCAATAAATATTGGGGTAATTCAATTCCCCGGATCTAACACTGAGAGAGAAACAGGGCTNGCGATAAAACGCTCAAACATGAATCCCGTTGAAGTGATGTGGAATGCCGATTCTCAGACAGTGCAAAGCTGCGATGGGTTTATCATTACAGGTGGCTTCTCGTTTGAGGATAGATCTCGAGCAGGCGTTGTCGCATCGCTTGATCCGATAATGGATATACTAAAAGAGGAAGCAGCAAAAGGGAAACCTGTCTTTGGTATCTGTAATGGTGCTCAGATATTAGTCGAGTCCGGACTAGTCCCTGGCGTAGAAAAAAATCAAACATCAATCGCGCTCACAGATAATAAGCGGATTCAAAACGGGCACGTTGTTGGGACAGGGTATTATAATACATGGACACACTTAAAAGTTTCTGTTCCCCCAGAAAGCACAGCCTTCACACGACACCTGAATTCTAAAGAAATTATTTATATCCCCTTTGCACACGCAGAGGGGAGATTTATTGTCCCAGATAAGCTGTTAAACGAGTTAATTAATAACAACCAATCAGTATTTAGATATTGTGATGATAGCGGAGAAATATCAAGCCAGTTTCCAACAAACCCGAATGGCTCAGACTATAATCTGGCCGCTGTTTCTAACCCTTCGGGTAACGTGCTGGCAATGATGCCTCACCCTGAAAGAACTAACCTTGGCGACAAACTATTTTCATCTATGAGAGAGTTTATAGAACATGGTACGCCAATGAAAAACAATAAAATATCTTATGTGCCTGAAAAAAATACTATCGATTATTATACCCCTGGTAACATGGCCTTTGAGTGGGTCATTGATATGGTCATAACAGATAATGAGGAGGCGACGGTGCAAAATGCACTGCAAAGAATAGGGCTAGATGTGACTATTACTAGACAACAACATTGGGAAATCACAACATCGGGAGACTCAAAAAATAGTTTAAAGAAAATTGAAGATACTGGGGAACTGTTTAATTCTAACAAAGAGTATATTAGCGCAATCACTGAAAAAAAGGATAGTGTCTCATTTCTTGTTAGGCAAAAAGAAGATATGCACAGTCAAGCAAAGTTTGAATCTATAAGAGAAAGGTTTAGTATTAATGAGCTGGTTAAACTTAAGCGTGGTGTAATCTGGAACATCAGTATAAAAAGCACTAACTTCGAATCTGTTTTAAATAGCATTATAGACACAAACATACTTTTTAATCCATTATCGCATGAATGTTTTAGAATCAGTTAGTCAGTATAAAGATCGTATTTCTGTTGAGCTTGGCAACACATTAACAGAGACAGAGCTAGGCACAATCAAAAAGAAAACTGGCAAGGTAAGAGACCAATATGATTTAATAGACTCGCTTGCTCTGATTACGACAGACAGGCAAAGCGCTTTTGACCGTGTGCTTGCCTCGATCCCATTTAAAGGACAGGTGTTAAACCTTACAAGCGCCTGGTGGTTTGACCAGACAAAACATATTATAGACAATCACATAATTAGCGTGGCAGACCCAAACGTTATTATTGCTAAAAAGTGTAAAGTATTTCCTATTGAGTTTGTTGTTCGTGGTTTTATCACTGGTAGCACTAGCACCTCACTCTGGACGGTCTATAAAAATGGTGACCGTGAATACTGTGGAAACTCGCTTCCTAAAGGATTGAAAAAAAATGAGAAACTCAAAAGCAATATGCTAACCCCGACAACAAAAGAAGAGCACCATGACAGACCCATATCCCCTGAAGAGATTGTCAGTGAGGGCTGGATGAAACAAGAAGACTGGGACTATTGCAGTCAAAAATCTTTAGAGCTCTTTGAGTTTGGACAAAAAAAAGCAAGCGAGAATGGGATGATATTGGTGGACACCAAATATGAAATGGGCAGAGATGAAAATGGGNATGTTCTCCTTATAGATGAAATACATACCCCGGATAGTAGCCGATACTGGATCACAGACACATATGNAGAAAGAATGTCTAATGGTCAGGAACCACAAAACATTGATAAAGAGTTCCTAAGGTTGTGGTTTGTTGATAATTGTGATCCGTATAATGATAAAGAGCTCCCACCTGCTCCCGATGAGCTAGTGATTGAACTCTCCAGTAGATACATTTATCTCTACGAGACCATTACCGGAAGCATATTCCCATTTCCTGACAGAGAGAAGTCTNTGCAAGAAAGAATAAAAGAAAACCTGAAAGACTACATAAAATGAAAACAATAATTATTATGGGCTCAACATCCGATGAGCCACACGCAAAAAAAATAACAGACAAGCTTGATNAATATGGTATTACATGGGAACAACACGCTGCCTCTGCACACAAACAACCTCTAAAAGTTTTAGAGATCCTAGAAGCAAATAAAAACGAAAAAAACATCGTTTATATCACAATCGCAGGTAGGTCTAATGCTCTATCNGGNTTTGTAGCTGCCAACTCTGANTTCCCAACAATTGGGTGNCCNCCCTTTTCTGATAAATCAGATATGCTAGTAAATATTCATTCCACNCTCCAGATGCCAAGCCAGACCCCGGTNCTAACANTTATAGACCCAGGAAATTGNGCACTAGCTGTCAAAAGAATTTTTGGTGTCTGACCCCCTAAAAAATATATCTCCACTTGATGGGAGATACTCAAAAAGCATTGAAAGTCTTTCTGACTATTTTTCCGAATCTGCCCTAATTAAATATAGAACCATGGTTGAGATTGAATATCTCATATCGCTCTCAGAACAAAAAGAAGTAAAAGAGCTTGAGCCTATGTCAGAAACAGACAAACAAAAACTCAGGAAAATATATAAATCATTTGGCCTTGAAGATGCGAAACGAGTTAAGGCAATAGAGGTGGCCACCAACCACGATGTAAAAGCAGTGGAATACTATATCAGAGAGAGNCTGGNAAANATGAATAAAAAACGGATGNTTCCATGGATACACTTTGCGCTAACATCGGAAGATATAAATAATCTATCGTACTCTCTGATGTGGCAAGATGCACTNAAAATCCAATTTATTCCTNAGCTTCANGAGGTAATAAAAAAATTAAACTCTATTGCCAAACAATTTTCAACAACACCTATGTTGTCTCTTACACATGGACAGTCTGCCACNCCAACAACATTTGGGAAAGAGATTTCGGTATTTGTCCATCGGCTTAACAGGCAAAATGACCAAATCAAGAAACAAAAGCTTCAAGGAAAATTTGGCGGTGCAACCGGAACCTGGGCAGCTCACTATGTTGCATATCCAAAAAAAGATTGGCTACAGTTTTCCAAAAAATTTATTACCTCTCTTGGTTTAGATCCGAATCTAGTAACNACACAGGTCGAGCCTCATGATTCTGTTGTTGAGAGCTATCACTCTATCATAAGAGTAAATAATATTTTGATCGATCTTTGTAGAGACATTTGGTCCTATGTAAGCAGGGGAATACTAAAACAAAAAAGGGTCCCAGGAGAGATCGGATCTTCTACCATGCCTCATAAAATAAACCCAATCCAGTTTGAGAACGCGGAAGGNAATTTGGGGCTAGCGGTNNCNATTTTATCCCACCTTTCAAATAAACTGCCGATATCAAGAATGCAGCGAGACCTGACAGATAGCACAACACTCAGAAATCAGGGAATAGCAATGGGCTACGGCTACCTTGCTTGTAAAAACATACTAAAAGGATTAAGAAGAATTACCATAAACAAAACAGAAATGAAAAAAGAACTAAATACTCATTGGGAGGTCTTGGCCGAAGCGGTACAAACTATTTTACGTAAGTCCGGATCGGANAATGCCTATGAGCAATTAAAAAACATGACCCNGGGTGAANCAGTAACCCAGGAATCCATTCTTGATTTTGTTAAACTACTCCGGATACCAGAAGAGGATAAAAACAGACTGTCCAANCTTACTCCGGAAGAATATATAGGAATAGCACCAACACTGGTTAATCTAAAGTAATGTGTGGGATTGTCGGCATATATCACAAAAAGGGTCAAGTATGTGCTGACATATGTGATGCATTAATTCAGGTTCAGCACAGGGGACAAGATGCAGCAGGAATCGCTACCTGGGACCACTCTAAAATGTATACCCACAAAGAACTAGGGCTGGTCACAGAAGTTTTCAAATCAAGCAAAACACTAGAAAAGCTAATGGGCAATATGGGTATTGGCCACGTTCGCTATCCTACTGCCGGAGGTGATGATGTCAACGAGGCCCAACCTTTTTATACCACAAACCCGGTGAGTGTAACCCTAGCACACAATGGCACACTCACCAACAGCGAAAAACTAAAAGAAGAATTAATCAAAACACACTTTTGCCAGTTTAACACAAACTCTGATTCAGAAGTTTTACTAAACCTATTTTGTTATGAGCTATATAAAACAAATTTCAGAAAACTAACAAAAGTTCACGTTTTTAAAGCGATAAAGAATGTATTTCAAAAATGTTCTGGGGGCTATGCTGTCATTATGCTTGTAGCAGGAATAGGCGTTGTTGCATTCAGAGACCCAAAGGGGATTCGGCCTCTGGCGATTGGTAAAAATAACGGCTCTTTCATGGTTGCATCAGAGAGCAGTGCAATCTCTTCGTTGGGATACAAATTATTAGGAGATATTACCCCTGGACAAGCTATCATTATTGATAGTGGTGGCGCGTTAGACAAAAAAAGACTGGTGAGAAACATTGTTCATCAGCCATGTATTTTTGAGTACGTTTACTTCTCAAGGCCAGACTCTACGATTGATGAAATATCTGTCCACAAATCAAGATTACGAATGGGTGACTTTCTTGGAGATAAGATTCTAAACGAATATAAAAATATCGATGTAGATGTTGTTATTCCTGTACCAGATACCAGCAGAACGTCTGCCATGCAGGTTGCTCACAAACTAGGGGTCAAATACCGAGAAGGGTTTATGAAAAATAGGTATATTGGAAGAACCTTCATTATGCCAGGGCAAAACACGCGAAAAAAGTCTGTCGCTCAAAAACTCAACCCGATTGAGATTGAGTTTAAAAATAAAAACGTTCTTCTGGTTGATGACTCAATCGTAAGGGGACACACTTCAAAAAAGATAATCCAGATGGTAAGAAATAATGGCGCTAAAAAAGTATACTTCGCATCTGCCTCTCCCCCGATTAGATATCAAAATGTTTTTGGGATTGACATGCCGGCAACTAAAGAGCTCGTGGCACACAATCGAACGATTAGACAAATAAAAAACTATATTGGGGCNGATGAATTAATCTATCAAGACCTTGAAGCCNTAAGAATGTCCGCNAGCATAGGAAANCCAAAGATNACTGAGTATGAGGACTCNGTNTTTACCGGNAACTATTGNGATAGCNATGTAACAAAAGACTATTTAAACAATCTCGAAAAACGTAGAAAAGATATATCAAGATAAACAATAAGACCCTTATGTTATGTTAAAAATTTTAGTGATTGGATCAGGTGCGCGGGAACATGCAATTGTCAGGGCGATAAACAGGTCTCCAAAAAAGAAAGAAATCCACTGCCTCGCGACCAACTATAATCCAGGGATTGCTGAAATCTGCAATAATATACTTGTGGCCAATATAAACGATCCTGATTTGGTAAAAAATTACGCCAAAGAANATAAAATTAATTTTTCCATTATCGGCCCAGAAAATCCTCTGGCAAATGGAATCGCAGATGTGTTATCAGATATAGGAATCGGCTCAGTGGGACCAAAAAAAAACTTGGCCCAGATAGAAACATCAAAATCTTTCACAAGAAACCTGTTAACCGAATACAAAATCCCGGGATGTCCAAAATTTAAAACATTTTCCAATATGGATGGTGTTGATGAGTTTTTACTAAGCCTTGGTGAAAATTATGTTGTGAAATATGATGGACTAGCAGGAGGAAAAGGCGTCAAAGTAGCTGGCGACCACCTTCACTCTCATGAAGAGGCTAAGTCATACTGTAAAGAATTAATTGATAAAGGTGGCACCTTTGTGATCGAGAAAAAACTCATAGGTGAGGAGTTTTCTTTAATGAGCTTCTGTGATGGTTCAAGCCTGATTCACATGCCGGCGGTACAAGACCACAAGCGAGCCTACGAAGGAGACATCGGACCAAACACTGGCGGGATGGGAACATACTCAGACTCTGACCACAGTCTCCCTTTTTTAGAAAACAGCCATATACGTTCTGCACAAATAATAAACGAGAAAACAGCTAGCGCTCTTAAGGACAAGTTTAAAGAAGGATACAAAGGCATTTTGTATGGCGGATTTATCGCAACTAAAGACGGAGTCCAGCTCATCGAGTATAATGCCCGGTTTGGAGACCCTGAGGCGATGAATATTTTGTCTATATTAGAGACAGACTTGATTGACATTTGTAGTGCCATTCTTAGTGAAGAGCTATACAAAACAGATATCTGTTTCAGCAACCTCGCCACCGTATGTAAGTATGCTGTCCCTGATGGGTATCCTGATAACCCTGTAAAAGATAAAGAGATTGATATTTCCGAGATGAGTGATGGAGAAAAACTGTTTCACGCCTCCGTTGAACAAAAAGATGAAAAGCTTATCGAAGTAGGTAGCCGCACAGTTGCAGTTGTGGGCACAGGAGAGACTATTTGGGAGGCAGAAGAAATAGCTGAAAAAGAAATATCTAAGATAAANGGTCCCNTATTTCACCGGAAAGACATAGGAACCACAGAGCTAATACAAAAAAAGATTAATCACATGANCTCTTTAAGATGATAAANATCGGTGTTCTTGGGTCAACAAACGGTACCGACTTACAAGCGGTTCTTGATGCCGTAGATAATAAGATAATTGATGCGTCCGTAAATATTGTTATATCAAATCNTAAAAATGCANATATACTTAAAAGATCAGCAGCCCGCGGTGTTGAGACCTCTTTTGTTTCTCAGAAAAATAAAACACGTGAAGAATTCGACAGAGAAATTACCTCACTNCTTNAGGCTCACCAGGTAGAGCTGGTACTGCTTATTGGATTTATGAGAATNCTATCACAAGAATTTTGTAATCATTGGCAAGATAAAATACTAAATGTACACCCCTCCCTCTTGCCCAAGTACGCTGGTGGTATAGACACAAATGTTCACCAAGAAGTGCTTACAAATGGAGACCATAAAACAGGGTGTACAATCCACTTTGTAACCGAAGAAATCGATGGCGGCCCGATACTGATACAAAAATCCTGTCAAGTGGAACAAGATGACACCGTAGAATCACTAAAAAAGAAGGTGCAGACCTTAGAGGGNCAAGCATTTATAGANGCTATTAACCTAATAACTAGTAAATAATATGTTAGAGAACCTGAGATTAAATAAAAACAATATTAAAATAAACCGAGCATTGATCTCTGTGTTTGATAAAACTGGTCTTCCTGAATTGGGCAGGGGTCTTGAAAAACTAGGCGTAGAAATACTATCTACCGGCGGAAGCGCACAAGCACTTCGGGATGTAGATGTAAGCGTAACAGATGTTAGTGATTATACAAAATTCCCAGAAATTATGGATGGCCGGGTAAAAACCATTAACCCACTGATTGAAGGCGGAATACTAGGTTTAAGAGACAAACACGGTAGCGAAGCAGAAAATAATAGTATTAAATGGATAGACCTGGTGGTTTGTAATCTGTACCCGTTCTCTGATACAATAGCTCGAGAAGATTGTGACCTGGCACTTGCTTTAGAAAATGTAGATATTGGTGGTCCAACCATGATCAGAAGCGCCGCGAAAAACATTGGCTGGGTAGCTGTTATTGTAGACCCAGGCGACTATAACAATATTATTGAAGAGATAAATAATAATAACAAAGTCAGTTACGATACTCGGTCAAAGCTTTCTTCAAAAGCATTTGGACACACAGCTCAGTATGATACGATTATTCACAATTATCTAAAAGAGCCATCTCTATCCAATGATTTTAGTCTGACATACAAAAAACACTCTGAAATGCGTTACGGAGAAAATCCTCACCAGGCAGCAGCAGCTTATCAGGCCCCAGGTGATAATTCCAATAACATCCTCAATGCAACAATACACCAGGGGAAAAAACTATCTTACAATAATATTATGGACGCGGACGCAGCACTCTCGTGCCTTAAAGAATTTAGTTCCACGGCATGTGTGGTAGTTAAGCATGCAAACCCCTGTGGCGTGTCTATAGGAGAAGATATGCTCGACGTATATATAAAAGCATTTAATGCAGACAGCCTGTCTGCATTTGGAGGGATTATCGCAATGAACAAACAATGTGATGAGTCTGTTTCAGAAGAGATTTCAAAAGTATTTGTTGAAATCGTTTTGGCACCATCATTCACTAAAGAGGCTTTAGATATTTTTTCCAAAAAGAAAAATCTCCGGGTTCTCGAAATTGGCGAGATCACACCAAGACAAAAAATCTTAGAGGTTAGAAACGTGGTCGGTGGAATAATTGTTCAGGAAACAGACACCAGCGTGATGACGAAAAATGAATTAAAAACTGTTACAAAACTAGAGCCGTCTGATACAGATATCGAGACCATGCTTTTTGGGTGGAAGGTCTTAAAACATATCAAGTCTAATGGAATATTAATCGTAAAAGAAAATACCACTGTTGGCGTTGGCGCGGGACAAACAAGCCGCGTGGACTCCGTAGACATAGCAATGAAAAAATCTGGAGACGATATCCAAGATTCTATCCTATGTTCTGACGCCTTTTTCCCCTTTCGAGACAGTATAGATAAAATTGCTAATAGTGGAATAAAAGTAGTATTACAGCCTGGTGGCTCTGTCCGCGATAATGAGGTAATTGAAGCATGTAATGAACACGGAATATCTATGGTTTTT
The DNA here is from genome assembly GCA_002713885.1 of Fidelibacterota bacterium. Classification (GTDB taxonomy): domain Bacteria; phylum Fidelibacterota; class Marinisomatia; order Marinisomatales; family UBA1611; genus TMED80. The sequence goes on along the minus strand of PAVC01000063.1, from coordinate 6,217 downwards.
ACGGGCCAAAGATGTTTCAAACATTAATTGTTATGAACCTAGAACGAAACGTACTTTCCAACGATATATAAGTTATGAGTGACACAAAAAATATAGAGATCGGAAAAAATGTTATCCAGATCGAAGCAGCGGCTGTGTCAGCTATCGCTGACAGAATTAACCAGCAGTTTGAAAACGCTGTTAATACAATATTAGACTGCACAGGGAGATTGATTGTATTGGGGATAGGAAAGTCTGGTTTGATATCACAAAAAATTGCGTCGACAATGGCCTCTACCGGAACTCCGGCCCACTTTGTTCACCCNGGNGATGCGTTTCATGGTGACCTAGGAATGATCACAAAAGAGGATGTGGTTCTAATGATAAGTAACAGNGGAGAGACTCATGAGCTCATACAAATCATACCAGCTATTAGAAAAAAAGAGGTCCCAATTATTGGAATGATCGGCAAAGAAGGGTCCTCACTATATAATGATGTTGATATCATCCTTGATACTTCAGTAGAAAAAGAAGCCTGCACGCTAGACCTTGCACCAACAGCAAGTACGACCGCGACACTGGCAATGGGAGACGCGCTGGCGGTTGCGCTTTTTGAAAGCAGGGGGTTTAATGCACAAGATTTTGCAGAGCTNCACCCAGGAGGATCATTGGGTAAAAAACTGCTNCTTACACTTGANCAGCTAGTACACACCGGAGATGAAATACCTTTTGTGAATAAGGGNACAAGCGTAAAAGATGCCTTGCTGACTATTTCTGACAAGGGTCTAGGGGTTACCGGCGTACTAGACAGCGAAGATAAATTGGTTGGAATTATTACGGATGGCGATATTCGAAGAGGCCTAGAAAGGGGGGACAATAATATTTTCAATCAGACCGCAGAGTTTTTAATGTCAAAAGATCCAATATCAATCGCCAGCAACGCTCTTGCTATTGCCGCACTCGAGATCATGGAAGAGCACAATATTACAAGCCTGTTTGTATATTCTTCTCCAGGCCTAAGTAAGCCAGATGGAATTGTTCATATTCATGATATATTGAAAACTGGTGTACAATAATTATAAGCACCCCTAACAAAAAACTAATTTTCAGTTTTTAATATATTGTTTCAATAAAAGGATTAATGAATAACGATACACTAAAAGTTCTAGCCAAAACAGCTGGAATTATTTCTGCACTATATCTATTTCTCGTAGGCATAGCCGGGATGTCATCCGCGATAAAACACATGGGCTCTGGGTTTGCAGAAACAGTGCTCACCACAACCAGTGATCCTTTTATTGCTCTTTTTATCGGAATTTTTGCAACAGTATTATTTCAAAGCTCCTCCACAACTACTTCTTTGATTGTGGGGATGGTCAGCAGTGGCAGCCTTACGATCGGAAGTTCTATCCCCATGATTATGGGCGCAAATATAGGCACCACTGTGACAAACACAATAGTATCCATCGGACACATAAACAAAAGAACTGAGTTTAAAAGAGCCTTTGCAGCGTCAACGGTGCATGATTTTTTTAATATCATGGCCGTTATTATTATTTTTCCGATAGAAATTATTTTTCACCCACTCCAAAAAATATCAGAGCGGTTAGCTATTGAATTATTTGGAAAAATAGAGAACATAGATGTTCTTCAGGCAAAAAGNCCNATCAANGTNGCAGTAAAANCAGGAGCTGANTTTATCCANAAATTTACTCTCGACAATGATGTTATCTANCTAATTCTAAGTGTANCGATTACTTTTTTAATGCTTTATAGTCTTGTAAANCTTTTAAAAAGTTTGGTNCTTAAAAAGATTGAAGGGTTTTTTGATCAATACATATTTAACACAACCATAAAGGCAATGATTTTTGGGGTTATCATAACGATCATGGTGCAAAGCTCTTCCATCACCACATCGCTAGTAGTACCACTAGCTGGTGCAGGCGTGCTAACACTGAGGCAAATATTNCCGTTTACNCTTGGAGCNAATATTGGGACTACCGTGACAGCTCTTTTGGCAGCAATNACNGGNACTGTNTCNGCNNTGGTTGCAGCTTTTAGCCATCTNNTNTTNAATATATNTGGGATTTTAATAATATATGGGNTTCCANTTTTAAGAAATATACCCCTAACCCTTGCAGAAAATATTGCGGNTGCAGCGGTCTCNAAAAAGTATGTCCCGATTCTTTATTTATTAACAATATTTGTAATTATACCATTTTGCATTATCTATTTTGGTAGATAACAACATTAATGATAACTTGGAGTATATATGTCTGTATTTAAAAATCTAGTAAATATTTGGAAATCAGAGGACAGCCTGTCACAGGCTTGGGCATCTTCAAACGAAATGCTTACCCTTTCACATGCAATGTTTACTGATGCCATAAACGCCCTCAGGTCAGGAGAAAAAAACAAAGTAATTAAAAGCATTAAACAGCGTGACACAGACATAAATAACTACCAGAGAGATATACGGAAAAAGGTCGTTACCTATTATTCCATATCAAAAGATGTTACGAACATTGATTCCGGGCTTGTGTTAATCAACATGGTTGTAGATATAGAACGCGTTGGTGACTACACAAAAAATATTCTAGACCTGGCAAAACACCATCCTAAAAAACTCGTTTCAGAGAAAATCTCTGATGATCTTAGAATAATTGAAAAAGCGGTTATTGAAAGATTTGGGAACACGGTAAAGACCATTCAGGAAATGGATGAAGAAATAGCCAAAGATCTTATTAAATCGTATCGCAATGACCTTGGGAAACTATCTGACAATCTGGTTGCATCTTCTATCTCTGGAAGCCTTCAAATTGGTGAAGAGCATAAAGCAGCTTCTATGGTCCTATATGCAAGATATCTAAAACGAATTGGTGCTCACCTAAAAAACATTACATCAGTTGTGGTGAATCCTTTTGAATCAATAGGATATAAAAAATAATTTTTTTGATATTTTGAAGCTCTTCATATATATAATTTATTTCTGTTTTCTATCGCTTGATTTTCTTTACGCAGTAAACCTGAATTGGTCCGCAGAAACAAGATTCAAACTTGAGAATTATCACAATGATACCACATCCACATCTGCTACAGCATCCTACTTTAGAGGAAGAATAAATTTTGATCTGAGATCCGATATATATAGGACGTACTTCCAGCTACAAGACTCCAGATTGTTAGGTGGTCAATACAGTTCTTCTGGTCAAACAGGATTAGACAATACCTATCCAACCTTTCACCAATTTTATGGTCAAGTTAATGGCCCATTTAACGGAAAAAATAAAATACAATTTGGTAGGTTTGAAATGCCCCTTGGAAACCAAAGAGTGTTTGCCAGAAGCAATTGGGGGAATTATGGTAGAAGCTTTGAGGGAATAACAAACAATAGAAATACTAGGCGGGGAGATATTCTATTTTTCCATTTAATAAACACAGACTTATATCCAATGAATGATCAGTTCGATTATATAGTGGATGGTTTCTATGGAACAACAAATATAAGANCATTAGGGAAAAGTACTACACAGACTATAGAGAGCGAAAAAACTGAACCAAATAATGGTGGGTTACTATTAGACTATTACCTCTTTAATGAGAATATTGTGGTGACCCCTGGAACAAACACAAAAAAAAGACAAACACTTGGCGCTCGCATTGTTAAACAATTCTCGAGGTTCAATCTTGAAACTGAAGCAGCCTATCAATCAGGAAAATATTATTCAGATAATATCCAGGCATATTTATTATCGCTGAACCTTGAAATTCCGATAAGCTTTGTCCCACTTACAAANTCGATATCGTTTACCCAAGAATATATATCTGGGGATAAAAGTGAATCTGGGAATAATGACAATGTATTAAGCGGATTTGCGAAACCATTTGGTGCGGGCCATGCTTTCCATGGTTACTATGATAATCCGCTTCATAAAAAGTTCGCAAATAACTCGCATGCTGGATTAAACGAGTGGTATATAAAAACAAAACATGAGGTTTTCCCAAAAATCGATCTACTTATTAAATATCACAGTTTTAAAGATGCTATTAACGTAAATACATATGGTCAAGAATTAGATTTTGTGCTTACTAAAAACCTTCCCTTTGGTGGAAAAATAATTCAGGGGTACTCAGTATACTTTTCTGATAGCGGCAAAAGACTAGAGTCTGGATATTTTATGTTGTTGTTTAATATTTAATTCTATTCTGAATCATTGCCAAAAGAAATCGAAAGAAAGTTTTTAGTTAGTCATATTCCTGATGGGTTAATAGAGACAGAGATTAAACAAGGATATTTACAATCAGAGAAGCATAGAACCGTAAGAATCCGAACCCTCGTTAAAAAACCAGATGGTGGAGAAGCCTTTCTCACAATAAAAGGCGCTGGTAATAAAAGTGGTACTAGCAGGTACGAGTTTGAAACAGAAATTCCTTTTGATGAAGCAACTTACTTGCTCAAACTTTGTGATCTGCCTTTAATTGAAAAAACTAGATACATATATATATCAGATAATCTAAAATGGGAGATTGATNANTTTCACGGAACAAANAAGGGANTGCTTCTTGCAGAGGTAGAGCTCTCAGATATAAACCAAAAAGTTGTGTTGCCTGATTTTATAGTTGAAGAGGTTACCGGTATAAATAAATACTATAACAGTATGCTCCAGAAGACTCCATACACTCTTTGGGACAATAAGTCATCAAAGTAAAAATATAGAAACAACCTGGATTAAAACAACAGCAGTTAAACCCTGAAAAAGTGTCGCAACAGTATGACAGCGAAGTGCGGTGCCTGTATTCATACTTGAAAATTGAGAAACCACCCAGAAATAACTATCATTTAAATGAGAGACTGTCATAGCGCCAGCGCCAATTGAAAGAACGGCTAAAACTTTCCCCATCTCACTTGACAATCCCAACGCATCAAGAAGAGGCGCGATCATTGCCGCGGTTGTGATAATTGATACAGTAGATGAACCCTGTGCTGTTTTTAAAAATGCTGCGATGATAAAAGGGAGTAAGACCCCAATTTCATAGCCTATTAATTGTTGGCTGATGAAATCACCCAGTGATGTCGCTCTTAGAATATTCCCAAACGCTCCACCAGCACCAGTAATAAGTATGATAGTTCCGGCGGCTTTTAAGCCATCAGATACCCAAGCAAAATGTTGTTCTGTAGAATAATTTTGCGCCGAAACCATTGCTATAAAAACCCCAGATAGAATTGCAATAATCGGATGGCCAAAAAATGTTATTAGCCTTTCTAAATAATAATTCTCTAACATTATTGATGGATGATCTATAAAAGATTTTAAAGTTATTAAAAGAATAGGAATAACAATCGGGAGCAATGCCGTTAGTATATTCGGTGACTGCGTATTTTCTTCCCAAACATGTTCATCATGAGACTCTGTATTTATTGAAAACCTTGAACAGTAATATATTGCCCAGAACCAACCTATAAGCGAAACAGGAACCGCTATCATAAACCCAAACACTAGAACAAGCCCTATATCTGCCCCAAGGATTGATGCAGCGGCCAATGGCCCTGGTGTCGGGGGAACAAAAACATGGGTAGCGTAAAGTCCTGCCGCTAACGATGTCCCTAAAACAGCGAGCGATATCCCTGTTTTTCTATTGATAGCCTTATTCAAGGTAGAAAGAATAACATACCCTGAGTCACAGAAAACGGGAATAGAAACAAGAAATCCCGTCAGGTTCATCGCGAGTGGAGATTTTTCTTTTCCTGTTAGATTGAGAAGGGATTCTGCAATAGACTTTGCAGAACCTGTCCTCTCTAAATAGGCCCCAATAATCGAGCCGCATGCTATTACTATTCCTATACTTTTTAGTGTGTTACCAAATCCTTCTGATAAACTTTTTATTATTGTTTCAGTGTCTAGGCCACCCATTAATCCCATCGCGAGTGATGCTGCTATCAGTGTTAAAAAGGGATGGATGTTATATTTGGCTGTGGCAAATATGATAAAACCAATTGTCAGAGCCAGATAGATAAAGACAAACATGTTCTAAGTTACTTTATTATTTATATTCATTAACCTTGTCTTCTATATCATGTTTGGTTCTTTTTAAGGGGGTGTCTGACTCCATCTTTAGGCTGGTTGCGGCAGCGGCCCACTTCGTTGATTCACCAGGGCCTGAGGTTAGGCGCATATAAACATAGCTGGCTCCACAGGTGTCTCCCCTTCCACTCCGGCCAATAATTTTTTCCAGCTTA
>PAVC01000062.1 GCA_002713885.1 Fidelibacterota bacterium | reverse complement strand
ATGTAACTATCTATTAATCTATTCAATGATTTTAATGGCCTAATATCATTGATACACTCATCATATATATTAAACGTCTTAGCTAAACCAATAAGATCCCTTGGGGAAGCAGTTTTTTTATTTATTTTTGTTACCATTCTCTCAACATCGACTGTTTGCTTTAGATTATTACGCAACATGTTCATAACTGATTTTTCATTTAATATAATCTCTACAATATCTAATCGATTATCTAATTCAGTTTTATTAGTTAATGGCCTGTGTAACCAATTTTTTAATAGCCTACCGCCACCAGCCGTAAGTGTATAATCTATGGTATCAATTAGAGTGCCATGGGCTCTCTGCGTAGATAATGAATTAAAAATTTCTAGATTTTTGATTGTAAATCCATCTAAGCCCATAAATCCTTCATTCTGGATTGAACTTATCTTTGTAAAATGCTTTACGCTGGAGTTAAGATTGTTTCTTAGATGGTATAATAATGCTCCCGCAGAGACAATCCCATTATTGAAATTATCACACCCAAAGCCTTTAAGTGATTTGACGTTAAAATGCTCTATTAGTATTCGATATGACTGGTCATAATTGTATATCCATTCTTCTATAGTTGTCACAAATGGTCTGAATTTTTGATACCATTCTTCAGTATTATAAATAATAGATTTTGATATAACAACCTCGCTAGGAGAATATTTTATTAAATATTCAGTTACATCTTTGTATGCACATTCGCCGATAAAAAACTCTCCAGTAGAACTATCAATAATCGATATACCTGTTTCGTTTTTATTCTTATAGATTGACGCAATATAATTATTTTTCTTTTGATCCAATACCTGGTCTAATATAATCGTTCCCGGACTAATAACTTCTATTACCTCACGTTTTACTATACCTTTAACCAATTTTGGATCTTCAACCTGTTCGCAAATTGCAACTTTATATCCGCCGTTTACTAATTTTGGTAAATAATTATCCAAANCGTGGTAAGGGAAACCTGCCAGATCTACATCAGAGGCTTTTCCATTGGCTCTTTTNGTCAAAACAATTCCCAATAANTTTGAGGTGATAACCGCATCTTCACCAAAGGTCTCATAAAAATCCCCCATACGAAAAAGTAATATAGAATCTGGATAACCTGATTTTATCTGATTATACTGTTTCATCAGTGGTGTTTTAGAATTATTTGACAAAAAGTGTCTCCCCTGNTTGCCTGTTATTACCTTCTCTTTTGGTGAATTTCCTACTATCAAAATATTCCAAAATAGGAATAGCATTTTTTCTTGTAAGTCTAGATATATTTTTAAAGTCTGATATTGATAAGGTTTTACAGTTTATGAAATGCTCACGAATAGATGATAACAAATTATTAAACGCATTATTATCTATTATTAGACTCTCATTAATCTGGATTATTNTATTTTGACTATTAAGTAAAAATATCATTTCTTTTATCTTTCTGGGAGTCAGCTTAGATATATCTATTATTTCTTTAATCGATATAATATTGGAATCAGAATTTTCTATTATGTTNGTTATTTTTTTCAGATCTATTTTTATTTTATCAGTGAGATCTAATGATTGATTTACAAGTGAAATTCTACCTGATTTAAATGCTAACATATTAGATTTAATTAATCTTNCAATGATATGTTTTGCCCATTTTTCTGATATGCCTAGTGATTGCACTATATTGTTCAGTTCAACATAATTATGGAAAGAATTATCTTTACATTTTTCTTCTATATATGATAAAGTTTCTTTTTCCCAATATTCAAAATCATGATTAAAAAAGACAAAACCATTATCTGAAATAACTCTGGCATCTAATAATTTCAATTTTTCTTTCATTTCATTAAAAGAAATAAAATATTTTTTACTCCACTCTTCAATTGTTTTGGGCTTATGAGAAAAATTTGAAATCATATATCTTANTCTTTCNAGAGTATCAACAGGACATTTTTTAATAAACTTCCTATCNTCTTCAAACTCTGTTTCTAGTACTATACCACTAGCGATAGTATCCAAAGGAGAGTACGAGCGAACCACAAATTGATCATCTATAGTGACTCCAANAGGTCGCTCAAAAAGAATGATTACATTGCTAGTTTGATTTTTCATTATCTTTTTCCCAAAAATCNTTACTCTAGCAAGTATCTCAGCTGTACCAATATTAATTCTTACTCTTTGATTATTTTCNAAAAACCAAGAGGTGTATGGCGACATGGATAAATTCGCTAATAACTTATCTGTAACAGGTATTANGCCTGGATTGGATATAGTCGTACCCCTATTTAATANCTTTATATCTACTTTTGTTAAGTTCAGTGCCGCTCTATCACCGTTTTTAACTTTTTGAACGCTGCCACCATGAGTTTGAATACCTCTAACATTAGCTGTAAGCTTTTCAGGTAATATTTCTACACTATCNCCTACTTTTAAGGTACCACTTTTTACGGTCCCAGTAACCACAGGNCCATAACCTTTTTTACTAAATACCCGATCAACATGCATTTTAAAATATTCTGATTTTTGTTCAAATTTTATGGTATTTACAAATGAAAGGATTGTGTGCTTTAAATCATTAACACCTTCCATAGATATACTATCAACCTTTAAAATTGGACTATCTTGAAATATTGTATTTTTTTCTATTTCCTTAACCTCAGAAACAACTAGATCTATCCAATCCTCATCTGCTAAGTCAATTTTCGTTATGACCGTAATACCTTTATATACTGANAAACTATTTAATATATGAAGATGCTCAATCGTTTGTGGCATAATACCATCATCGGCNGCAATAACTAANAAACCTATATGAATTGTAGAAGCACCAGCGACCATATTTCTGATAAATTTTTTATGTCCNGGGACATCTACTATCGTAATATTTTCATTTAAATATGCAAAGCCCANGTCAATAGTTATACCCCTTTGTTTTTCTTGAGCAAGAGTATCCGTATTTGTCCCAGTTAATGCTTCAACAAGAGCTGTCTTGCCATGATCAATGTGGCCAGCAGTACCTATGACAACTTGCTTCATAGCTATATATTTTTAATTGTTTTTATCAGGTATGATATTTGTGATGGTAAAACAGCTTTTAAGTCAATGAAAAAAGAATTCTTATGTATATAACCAATCACAGGAATATCTCCTTCTCTAAATAATGAAGACAACTTATTAGCACTAAACGAAGAAGAATTAAACTTAAGTGCAATACTTTCTATATTTTTTTGAGGCAGTGAACCACTTCCTGCTTCAACTAAAGAATCTTCAATAGATGCACCTAGCATTATTAACTTTTTTGATGGTATTTCTTTTATTATCTCATTAGCTATTTTTTTCAAGTTTTCTCGAGTTCTAGTTAACAAACTAAGTGAAAGATTTAAATTAGAAAAACCATGTTTTTTATAACTACGAATAATTTGATCCAGCAAGGCGATTGTAATCTTATCACATCGTACAGTGCGATAAATAGAATTTGATTTAATTTTTTCAATTATTTTTTTTGATGATAGGATTATACCTGATTGTGGTCCACCTAACATTTTATCNCCAGAGAAAAGTATTATCTCTGGGCCTTTTCTTACAAAATCCTTAATCGGAATTTCAGNTGGAATTCCATATTTATCCAAAGGTATAAAGGTTCCGCTTCCTAAGTCTGCTATCACAGGTATATTATATTTTTTACCGATTTTAACAACTTCTTCTAACGGTACTTCATTCGTATATCCTTTAACAACATAGTTGCTAGTATGAACCCATAATAATAGCTTNGTCTTATCAGAAATTGCTTTTTCATAGTCACGAACATGAGTACGGTTCGTTGTACCAATTTCTTTAAGGATCCCACCACTTTTTTCAACAATCTCTGAAATTCGAAATGATCCACCTATTTCAACGATCTGTCCTCTGGAACAAATTACCTCTGACTCTANGGCTAAAGNATTGATNGTTAATANTATTGCGGCAGCGTTGTTATTTACTACTAACGAACTTTCTGAACCACAAATCGATGCTAAATGTTCATCAATATGTGCCTGCCGGTCCCCTCGTTTATTATGAGCAAGGTCAAACTCAAGATTAATATATCCGTCTAATTTATCTGCTACTTTTTTTAGGTGTTTACCATCAAAAGGAGCACGCCCGAATCCTGTATGCAGAACAATACCTGTGCCATTTATTATGTTTACTAATGATGAGGAAGCTTTATTAGAAATATTTGAAATTATTGAATCGATGATCTGATCTTTTTCTATCTTCAAATCTTTGGAGATAATCTTATNCCTAAAATGATCAAGTTCTTTATTGATCAATAATTTTAAATAGTTTTCATGAATATTAAGCCGCCCTTTAGCTTTTTCTATNATCAGACTAACCGAGGGCAATGATTTTAATTTGGACATAACCTATATATAAACGAAAAACCCCTGAGATAGAAAAACAATTCCAACCAGAGGTTAAGCCTATTAAGAATACTATTATTAAAACGTTACTGTTAACGTTTTTCTTTTATTCTAGTTCCTTTACTCCCTGAGATATCTCTTAAGTAATTAAGCTTAGCTCTTCTAACTTTTCCTCTCCTTTTAACGTTTATCTTTGAGATCATAGGAGAGTGCAATGGGAAAATTCGCTCTACACCGATACCATTCGATACCTTTCTTACTGTGAACGTTGCATCTAGACTATTACCAGCTCTTCTTCCGATAACAACTCCTTCAAATTTCTGAACCCTTTCTTTATTCCCCTCCCGAACCAGTACACTTACGACCAAAGTATCTCCAGTATCAAAATCTGGTATATCCTTATTTAAATATTCTTTGGTAGCCTCATGTATTTTATTCANGACTTGTCTCCAATTGTTTAATTGTNTTATTATATTTTTCCCATAAATCAGGACGCTTTAGTTTCGTAGCATTCTTAGATTTATTCTCTCGCCATAAGTTAATTTTTTTATGATTTCCACTAAGAAGAACCTCAGGAACAGATATTCCATTGATCACCCTAGGTTTTGTATAGTGTGGATGATCTAGTAGCTTACTAGAAAATGAGTCACTTAATGCGGAATCGATATTATTCATCGTACCAGGAAGAAAGCGTAGGACACTATCAATCATGACCATTGTCCCTAACTCACCATTAGAAATAACAAAATCACCCAATGAATATTCATGTGTTACATATTTATCAATAACTCTTTGGTCAATGCCTTTATATCTACCACAAATAAATATCATATTTTCTACTTTGGTATTTTCAATTACCTGATTTTGATTCCACTGTTTACCTTGCGGAGAAGGATAAACAACCCTTGTGTTGTCTATATCAGCATCCAGCACAATAAACGCATTATCAATTGCTTTTATCAAAGGCTCAGCCATCAAAACCATACCGGAACCTCCTCCAAAGGGTGAGTCATCAATCTGCCTATAATTACCATCAGCATAATCTCTGATATCAATAATATCAAANGATATAGAGTTATTTAAAACCGCTTGCCTTAATATAGTATTACCTATATAGGATTTGATAAGATCAGGCGCAGATGTTACTATTGCAATTTTCATTAGTCAATCAACCCGTCTACGCTTGAGATGACTATCTCTTGCTTTNTATAATCCAAACAAAGAACAANTTCAGGAACAATGGGAATCAATAATTCCTTCTTTCCATTGAAAACAACATAAACATCATTAGCAGGNAACCACATTACATCTTTTAGTATCCCTACAGAATCTCCACTATCAGTCACAACCTTAAACCCAATCAAATCGCTACCAATAAAATTAATTTCATCATCAGCGCTTGTGNTCACATAAATAGTTTTACCTATCATATTTTTTGCTTTATTATGCGAGTCAATACCCTCAAACTTGAATCTCATACGTTTCCCATCTCCAATAGTTTTTTCCAACTTAAGACTAGCCAGGTTATCATATGAGGTTCCTATTTGTAACGTTTTTTGCAGAATATAGTCAATGCTAAATCTAGATAATGGCCNAAGTCGGACCTCTCCTTGAAAACCAGATGTAGTTGTTATTTCCGCAACTGGGTGAAACTGCTTTGGCATTAGGTTAGTCAATAACGTCTAATCGAGCTCTTTTACCGCCCTGCTTAGCGTTTACCGCAAAAACTATTGTACGGAGTGCAGAAATATTACGACCNTGTTTTCCAATTACTTTACCATAGTCTCCTTCTCCTACTGTCAGCTCGTATATGACACGTTGCTCCGTCTCAACAATATTAACTTTTACCTCATCAGGTTTATCAACAAGTAGTTTAACTGCAATTTCAATAAACTCTAACATAACTCACTCCTTTTCTTACTCTTCTTCTCCAGCATCATCACTGGACTCTTCTTCAGCAGATTGTTCTGCCTCTGGTGCAGCCTCGGGTTCATCACTTCCAACTTCTTCAGCAGGTTGTTCTGCCTCTGGCGCAGCCTCGGAAGACTGAGACTCTTCTTTTTTCTTTGCTAGTTTTTCAGCTTCTTTGGTCTCTCTAGATGCTAAAATATTTTCTCGATTTAGCTCCCATTTTTTAATTTCCTTTTCTATTTCTTTCTCCTCAACACCTTCTTGCATTAGATGCCATCGCAGTGCAAGGCCCTCACGTTTCATTAGTTTTTTTACAGCATCAGAGGGGATTGCACCCTCTTGTAACCAGTATAAAATTCGGTCGTTTTTTATTTCATATGAGTTATTAAGATCAATCGGATTATACCAACCGACCTGCTCAATAGCTGCTCCATCACGTCTCTTTCTTGAGTCAATCACGATCAAGCGATAGAACGGCCTGTTACGCCGCCCAATTCGTTTTAATCTTATTTTCGTCGCCAATTTTCTTTACTCCTTTAGCTAAATTTTCCCAATAATCTTTTCCCAGGGAATTTAGATTGTTTTTGTTTCATTTTTTTCATCATCTTTTTCATTTCTGAAAACTTTTTTATTAGAGCATTAACCTCATAAANNGTTCTCCCACTTCCTTCAGCAATTCGTTTTTTTCTACTGCTATTTATGGTCTCCGGTTTAACTCGTTCACTAGCAGTCATTGAGTTAATGATCGCCTCTGTCCAGACAAGTTGATTTTCATCCAAACTTAGACCCCTCATTTTACGACTAATTCCCGGAATCATACCAATTAAATCAGTCATTGACCCCATTTTTCGAATTTGATGTAATTGATCTCTAAAATCATTAAAGTTCAATGTATTATCTACTAATTTTTGCTCAGTTTTACGAATATCTTCTTCATCTACAACCTTTTCTAATCTATCAACCAAAGAAACAATATCTCCAAAACCAAGTATTTTATCTGCAATCCTTTTAGGGTTGAAATCATCTAAACCGTTAATATTTTCAGATATACCAATAAATTTTATTGGTACACCAGTAACACCTCTGATCGATAATGCTGCACCACCTCTAGCATCACCGTCTAATTTTGTTAAGATTATCCCAGTTAAATCTAGAGCCTCGTCGAATGTTTTGATTGACGCGATCATATCCTGCCCNGTCATGCTGTCAGCAATAAAAAAAACTTCATCGGGCTTGGTTAGATCATAGATATTTTGTATTTCTACCATCATTTCGCCATCAATATGGAGTCTACCTGCTGTATCAATAATTAACGCATCCATATCTTGGGCTTTGGCTTCTTTTATACCNAAAGTACATATTTTAATCGGGTCATTAGAATGGTCATAGTATACCGGTACATCAATTTTTTTTCCCAGTTGTTTTAGCTGTTCTACAGCTCCAGGGCGGTAAGTATCTGCGGCTACTAGTGAGACTTTTTTACCCATACCTTTAATTTTATTAGCTAGCTTTGCAGCTGTTGTTGTTTTTCCACTTCCTTGTAGACCAACTAATAATATTATATTAAAATCGGCTGATAAACTTAGGCCATTCGCATTCTCACCTAAAACTGATACAAGCTCTTTGTGTATGATACTAATAAATTGCTCACCAGGCTTAATTGTTTTAAGTACTTTTGTACCTTGAGCAGCATCTTTCACCCTATTTACAAAGTCTTTTGCTACAATAAAATTAACGTCTGCTTCGAGTAATGCTCTCCGTATCTCTCTAGCCGTGAAATCAATATTCTCATCAGTAATTTTCCCTAAACCTCTGAGANTGCGAAAGATTGAATCAAATCTCTGTGTTATACTATCAAACATATTATTACCCTAGTTTACTGNTATAATTAGTAGACACTTGNGATGTTACTATANNTTTATTAGGTATTTTACACAAATATATTCTAATAANTATAGTCTATAGAAACACCAGCCTGGAATGGATCGCCATAACTAATCCATAATTGGTCTTCGTAATCAGGAGGTATGAGACCAAAATAAAATCCTCTAACAGGATACCTTTTATCAAACAAATTATTCACCCAAATACTTAGACTNANATTTTTGAAATCTNTACCAAAGGATAAATTGTCTATTGAATATGCATTNGTTTTATTATCATGACTATCAGAATAATAATAATCTCCTTTGTAACAATGGCTTAGTCTGAAAAAATTTCCATTATTTTGGTATGTTAAAGTAGATGATGATGATATATNNGGCGACATTGATGCTTTACGATTTCCTCCATTATNAAATATNCCATCAGCAATTTCATATGAAAATTCTTCTACCCAGGTATCTAGATAACCTATACTATACCTGANAGAAATATTTTTTGATATATTTAAATTTTGTTCAAGCTCAACACCTTTCATCCAACCTGTTCCACTATTTGCTGTAAAGTAATAGAAACTATTTGGATCATTATCGATTTGCTGGGCAGATACTGAAACCTGTTGTTCAGACCTANCGCCATAGAAAGATGATAAACGAAGNGATGAATTCTTGCTAAATCGATTGTAACCTATTTCGTAACTAGTTAAGTACTCAGGACTATAATTTCTATTTATTTCTGAGATGTAAGGCTGNTGGTTTACTCCGCCNGACTTNTATCCTTTTGAAATGAAAAGATAGGCTTTACTTAGGTTGTTTATTTTGTATCTAAAAGCAGTCTTGAACCCAGTTAACTCAAATATTTTATTCGATGATACTTCGGGCAATTCATGTNCANAATANCCNACTGAACTGCCTGAATATTTCACATTATTATTCTCATGCCTCAAACTAGTTGTGTTTGAGNTTTTCTNATTAATGTTGAAATTACNTTGAGCATAGACAGCAATTATATTGATATCATGGTCACTTCTTGCTNCAGCTGCATTTCCACCAAATAACCAACCTTTAGCTATATCTTTTTCTTTAAGTATTTTACGATAAANACCTATAATATTAGATTTAGAAATAATCCTAATCTCATTTGTATAAGTTTTTCTATTGCGAATATTTTTATCAAAAAATTGATAGGGTGAATAGTATCCGTAGTAATACGGATCAAATCCATAGGTTGATGTATCCTCCCAAAAAAAATTATTCGCCCAGTCGCCATCATAGCTGTGAACAAGGTCGGAACTAGACTGTGAAATAATACCTACAAAATTCCATCCATTACCTTTATATATAGCTCTCGATGAAAAAGCTGATGTTTTCTGCGAGTCTTCTCCTGGCTGATCAGTGTATGTCTTAAAATCCTCATTATTATCAGGAGCCCAGGCATCATAGCCATTTTTCATATCTGATGAAATAAATGTATTTATGAAAGACAATTGTTGATTTGGTACTAGCTTAAGCTTTAGCCTGAAAAATAATTCATCCTTCATATTTGTATTATTTTTTCCTAAAAAATCATTCTCCCTAAACCCATCTTGATAATTTTTATTAGCGTTAACCCGGAGGTAATTTCCATTAAGTAATTTAAAATTTGCGATGAATCCATATTCTTTAAAATTATCAGATCCCATACCGGCGTTCATATTAAACTGAAAATCTTCTGCTGGATCATTTGACTTCATTATTATTGACCCACCAATAGCATTATTACCATAAACCGTAGATTGAGATCCTTTTGAGACCTCTATCTGCGACATATCATTTAATCCTCCGATCATACCGATACCACTAAGGTCAATATCATCAATTATATAACCAACAGAAAAATTTGGAGAACCCTCTCCAAAATATTGGCTCCTCTCACCAATCCCTCTAATTTGAAAATACCTTGGCCTGCTTGTACCTCCTGCCCAATTTAGATTTGGTATGTAATCAATTAAGTTCTGAAAATGATTATGCTTCAATAGTTTTACATCATTTTCTTTAAAAATTGTCAAGCTCGATACCGAATTTATGAGGGTATCTAATTTTAGACTAGAAATCACTATAATCTCATTATTTACTATTACTTTTGGAGAGAGTTCGATTATTAAATATTCATTGACCAAAATCTTTCTTTTATGGTAGCCAATATGGTCTATAATAATGTATTTAAAATTGGTCTGAAGCTTGAATTCTCCATTGTCGTCAGTTACTGTTCCATTATCATCTGCAATTATATTTACATCGCTGATGGGCTTCTTGCTAATGTCATCAACTACCAGGCCAGATACATTGGAAGCAATCAAGGTAATTGATGAAAAAATTATAAATAAAAGGCGTTTATAGATCAAAACCTCTTTCCTTCCGCTGGCATTATCCAGATCAAGTCTTAAGGGTTTGTTCTCAGCTATATTAAACTACAGCACCCCGAGAGCTATTTGAAGTTAAATACTTAAACAATGCAAAATCAAAATATAATTTTTAAATATTGGTGTAAATATTTGTAGAATAGGTTCACAATTATTAAAAATAATTTTGAATACAATATCACTAGAATTAATTAAAAAGCTGCCAAAAGTTGAACTCCACTGTCACCTTGACGGTAGCCTCCGTATAAATTCGATAATAGATATAGCCAAAAAGAATAAAGTAAAATTACCTACTAATGAACCGAATCAATTGTCAAAATTGATTAGTCTGAATAAACAAAANGTCAGCTTAGAAGACTATATAGCTCTTTTTGATATANCACTGTCTGTAATGCAAGATGAAGATTCTCTAGATCGTATTTCTTATGAGCTAATGGAAGACTTGGACAGTGATAATGTATATTATGCCGAAATTAGGTTTTCGCCCATTCTCCATACAAAAAATGGNATGACAATCGAGGATGCTCTAAATGCAGTGCAAAAAGGNCTTAATAGAGGATCAAAGAAATATGAAATTAAATACGGAATAATTATATGCGGCATCAGGAGTATTGACCCATTGATATCGATAGAGCTAGCGGAATTAGCTGTAAAATTTAAAAATAATGGAGTTGTTGGTTTTGATTTAGCTGGTGCAGAGTATAATTATCCAGCAAAAAAACACAAGGAAGCATTTTATATAATTCGTAATAATAATGTAAATACAACTGTACATGCTGGAGAAGCATTTGGCCCACAAAGTATACACCAAGCTATCCATACCTGTGGTGCAAATAGAATTGGCCATGGAATAAGGCTTAAGGAAGATCCTGAATTACTCTCTTATATCAATAATCATCGAATATGCTTGGAAATTTGTTTAACCTCAAACTATCATACCGGGGCGGTAGAGTCAATCAAAGAACATCCATTTAAATATTATTATGAACAAGGAATCAGAGTTTCTCTCAATACCGATAATAGGCTAATATCCGATACAAATCTTTCAAAAGAATATTTTTTAGCTAGTCAATTATTTAACCTAGACCTAAAAGATATTAGAGAAATAATTATAATGAGCATGAAAAGTTCATTTATTCCACATCAGAAAAGAAAACAAATGATTAAAAAAATATCGAATGAACTAGAAAATGATTTTGGAATCGTATCCACTTATTTATAATTATATTTAATTCTGAGTTTCTAGAGGATGGTTATGTCCCTCTAGAAACTCAGAAAAACAGATCTTTTATTAACTACAGGTTGTCTCAATTAAAATAGAACACACCCTGTATGGATCCATATTAGCAGATGGGCGCCTATCTTCAAGGTAACCATATCCATCGTTAGCTGTTTGCATTGGTATTCTTATCGATGCACCACGATCGCTTACACCATATCTAAATTCTTTGATACTACATGTTTCATGTAATCCCGTAAGTCTTTCTTCATTATGCGCTCCGTAAACGATTATATGTTCATCATGGTTTTTACTCAATTTTTCGCAAGCTTCATTAATCACATCTATACCACCTTTTTCACGCATTGATTTAGTACTAAAATTAGTGTGGGCTCCAGCCCCATTCCAGTCTCCTTTAACTGGCTTAGGATGAAGAGTAGCACTGACGCCATATTCTTCAGATATTCTATAAAGCAGCCATCTTGATATCCACATTTGATCAGCTGCATCTAATGGCCCAAGTGGTCCAATTTGGTATTCCCATTGGCCAGGCATTACCTCAGCATTTATGCCTGAAACTTCTAGTCCAGCATCCATGCATAACTGTAAGTGTTCTTCAACGATTTCTCGTCCAAAAACTTCATCTGCGCCCACTCCACAATAGAAAGGTCCTTGTGGCGCTGGATATCCACCTTCAGGCCAGCCTAAAGGATTACGACCTTCAAATAAAGTGTACTCTTGCTCAATTCCAAACCATGCCTCTTCATTAGAAAATTTTTCTGCAACACTTCTTAAATGAGCACGAGTATTTGATGAATGTACAGACCCATCTGGGTTCATTACTTCACACATTACGAGAATATCATCGCCACCACGAATAGGGTCTGGAACTTTGCACACAGGATCTAACATACAATCACTATCATTACCCTCTGCTTGGTTAGTACTTGACCCATCAAATCCCCATAATGGAAGATCATCAATGGAATTTATCGGACCATCAATGACTTTTGTTTTTGAACGAAGTTTTTGTGTTGGTTCGTGACCATCCATCCATATATACTCAGCTTTTACTTTACTCACTTAATTTATCTCCTTATTTATTTAAATAGTGGTTAAATCTGAAATCTTTTGTATCATTTTATAATCCGATAATACTATTTGAGTCTCCGTTCTTATGACTCCTGACCAACTTTGAATTTTTCTTAATAATTCCTCTAATGTAGAAGAATTGCGTGTCACAACAAATAACATATGAGACCCTTTTCCAGTAGTCGCCAGACACTGTAATACTTCGGGTGTTTTCTTCGCTGCTTTTGTTACTTCTTTATAATGTAATGAAGACTCTGAAATAAGTGTGATGATGGCTGCAACATCAAGACCAAGTGGCTTTGGGTCTAGTACCGCATGAATACCTTTAATTATACCAGCATCTTGTAATTTTTTTATTCTATCTGTTACGGTTGGAATAGAGATATCAATTTCATTCGCAATATTACTAGCAGATGCCCTTCCATCTTGCTGCAAGATATCTAATATTTTTTTGTCTGTTTTATCAATTTTCATTAATAAATAAGTGGCTAACCTTACCTTAAATTATTAAATATTATAATAAAATAGCAAATAATATTAGATAATTATATTATTTTTCTAACTATATAAGAAAATACACCTGAATAAACTATAATGATTTTATAGAATAATAATAGAGCAATAAATAATCTACCTTTAGATCGGAAGCTCTAAAAGACTTTTATAGGATGATAATATTACCTGGGTTTCTGTTCTTGTTACATCTGGCCAGCTTTGAATTTCCCTCAATAGTTCTTCAAGTGACTGTGAATTATTTGTTGATACCCATAATAATAATGACCCCATACCTGTTGTAGAAAAACACTGAATAATCTCAGGACATTTAACAGCTTTTTCAATTACTTTCTGATAATTATTTGAGGATGATGAAACAACAGTAATCACTGCCGACACATCAAGAGACACAGCTTTAGGATTAATAATTGCCTGAAATCCTTTTATTACAGATGATTTTTGCAGTTTTTTAATTCTTTCAGTAATTGTAGGTACTGTTAGGTTTAGTTTTTGCGCAATCTTACTAGCGGTAGCCCTACCATCTTTTTGTAAATGCCGTAATATTTCTATATCAATCTTATCTACCATAGC
>PAVC01000061.1 GCA_002713885.1 Fidelibacterota bacterium | reverse complement strand
ATCCAAGCCTTTCATCGCTGATTTTAAACCAGTAGAAATCTCTACTAATTTTGCCGCATCTTTATAATATGCAACAGAATCAACAATCGCTTTTGCGCGGGGAGCTGGATCTTCACTGGCAAAAATACCAGACCCTACAAATACAGTTTCTGCGCCCAACTGCATCATTAAAGATGCATCTGCAGGGGTTGCAATGCCACCTGCTGCAAAATTTGGCACCGGAAGCTTCCCTAATTTTGCTACTTGTTCTACTAGCGTAAATGGAGCTCCCATATCTTTTGCCACAGCCATTAGTTCATCTTGGTTCATAACGGTTAATTTTTTTATATCACTCTGAACTTGACGCATATGCCGTACTGCTTCAACAATATTCCCACTGCCAGCTTCCCCTTTGGTTCGTATCATCGCTGCGCCTTCACCAACACGCCTTAGTGCTTCACCCAAGTTTCTACATCCACATACGAATGGTACTTTAAAATCATGTTTCCAAATATGGTTATGTTCATCCGCAGGAGTTAAGACTTCGCTCTCATCAACAAAATCAACTTCTAATGCTTCAAGTATTTGAGCTTCTGCAAAATGACCAATCCTTACCTTTGCCATTACTGGAATTGATACTGAGCTTTGAATATCTTTAATCATTTGTGGATCGCTTGCTCGCGAAATCCCACCGTGCTTTCTTATTTCAGAAGGTATTCGTTCTAAAGCCATGACAGCAACTGCTCCCGCATCTTCAGAAATTTTTGCTTGATCCGCATTCATGACATCCATTATCACCCCGCCTTTTAGCATTTCAGCTAATCCAACTTTAACTTCAAATGAACCTTTTTTAGCCATAAATCATCTCCTTAGAATTTTTATTTATTCTTTTGAGCTTTTTTAAGACATCATTAATAATATTGTCAGGTGTACTGGCGCCCGCCGATAGGCCGACTGTCTTAGCNCCATNAAACCATTNTNGCTCNANCTCATCAGCGCANGTAACNTGAAAAGATTTNTTATTTATNTCTTGAGCTAATTGACGTTAATCGTTTTGANTTNGCACTTTTAAATGAACCAATTANAATCATTACATCGCATTGNTTGGCCAACTCTTTAATTTGGTTCTGGTTTCTCTTAGTAGGAAAGCAAATTGTATTTACAAAGTTTAAATCGTACACTTTTGTCATAAGGATATTTACAATTGCTTGAACGTTTTCAATAGTTTGAGTTGATTGAGTGACTACTCCANCACGTTTCATTTTTCTTAATTTAGTTGCTTCATTGGTATTTGAAATAACTATTGCATCACTTACTTGGCTAGCTATACCTACGACTTCATCATGATTATGATCTCCAATAATTATTATTTTTCTTCCTTCATTAGATAATTTTTTAACCTCATCATGAATTTCTTTAACTAATGGNCAGGTAGCATCAATAATATTTACAGTTTTTGTCTCTACGTCCTCCCAAGTTTCTTCAGGAGTTCCATGGGCTCTAAACAATATTGGTTTTCCATCAGGGACCTCATCTAAACTGCCAACTACTTTAGCTCCAGCTTGATTTAAATCATTTATAACGTTTTCATTATGTACAATATCTCCAAGCATATATATTTCTCCATACTTTTCAGCACTTTCATATGCTAAATTAACAGCATCACGCACGCCAAAACAGTAACCAGCATCCTTTGCCAAAAAAATCTTCATTTCATTAGTCCATTTTGAGAAATAATTGATGATTTTGTCTTTTCCAAAACTTCTGAAACAATTTCAGAGAGCTCTTTTTTTGCTAAAGCTCCAGAAGCAAATTTATGTCCTCCCCCATCAAAAAATTTGGCAATATCATTAATCACATATTTACCTTTTGATCGAAAATTAATTCGTGTTGTTTTTGAATTAAGTTCAAAAAACATTATTGCAACTTCAACCCCTCTTATGGATCGAACAAAATCAGTAAATCCATCTACATCTTTTTTCGTCGCACCAACTTTGGACATCATTTCTTGGCTAATTGAAAACCATGCTAATTCACCGTCCAAATCATAGCCCAAATTATTTAAAATTTCACCAAGTAGTGCAACTTGAGCTGGAGATCGGTTTTCATATACAGTTTGATAAATTTTAGATGTATTTACACCTAGATCTATAGATTCAATTGCGATTTGATGACATTTCNGATTTGTATTACTATAACAGAATGAACCTGTATCAGTCATTACAGCTGTATAGATTCCCTCAGCCATAAATTTGGTTAACTTAACATTATTTGATTTTAAAAAATCATACACCATTTCACCAGTTGCAGCGGCATCTACATTAATGAAGTTATCTGTGAATCTACCATCACTAAGGTCAGGATGGTGATCAATATTAACTACATGTTTTCTATTATTTGTAAGTACTTCACCTATGTCTCTTAAACGCCGAAAATCACCTACATCAAAAATTAATGCCAAATCAATTTTTGATATCCAAGTATCATGATTTTGTGGATCATAGGTTTCAATTACATTATCATTATTAAAAAACATATACTCTGAAGGCAATTCAGAAATATGAACAATTCGACAATCTTTCTTCAGGTTATTTAAATAATGATACATAGCATAAGCACTACCCAATCCATCTCCATCAGGATTCTCATGCGTAGAAAGCAAAATTCTTTCTGAAGATTTAATTTGTTTATATAGTGGTTTCCAATCCAACATTATNTTAATCTAGTGCGACAAAGAATTTAGGATATTTTTAGAAAATAAAACTAAATATAGAAAGGATTATTTATTTCGATTCCAAAGGATTTCATCCTCACCATCTTCCAAAGAATAGTATCTAGATAACACAAAAAAATAATCACTCAATCGATTTAAATAGAGTAACCAATATCTAATTTTTAAACCTTCTTCCATTACCTCTACACAATACCTTTCTACCCGTCTACAAACAGCTCTCAAAACATGGATTCTTGAACAAAACTCATCACCTCCTGGCAAAATAAACTCCTCTAGAGGAGGAAGCTGTTCATTGAGTTTAGCAATACGATCTTCTAAAAAAGAAATTCTATCTTTAGTCAATAAATTAATTTCAGTTTTAGGCATGGAAACTTCACCACCCATATTAAAAAGATCTTGCTGAATNGACTGAAGTTCNNCGATTATCGTATCTTTATTACAAGATGCAATAGCTCGNCCNAAATATGAATTTAATTCATCAATTTCACCTAAAAGCCGAATAAGAGGGTGAGATTTAGATACGCGCGAGCCATCCCCTAACCCTGTTTCACCTTTATCGCCGGTTTTAGTTGTTACTTTTGAAATTCTTCCCATAAACTAAAAGAAAAGAAAAGTTACTACTATAAATAATGGAAAAAGAATCGGCAAAGACCATTTAAATAGATATCCAAAAAAAGATGGCATCTCTATGCCTGATGATTCTGAAATAGATTTAACCATAAAATTTGGTGCATTTCCTATATATGTATTTGCACCCATAAAAACTGCCCCTGCGGATATTGCTAAAAGAGTTTGAGATAGATCACCCATTAATTGAATGGGGTCTCCACCAGCAGTATTAAAGAAAACTAAATATGTAGGTGCATTATCTAAAAAACTTGACAATATACCTGTAGCCCAAAAATACATGTAATTGATTGGCCCTGATTCATTGGAAACAGAATTAATCACAGCACCTAGAGCTCCAGAAGTTCCTGCCTTCAAAATAGCTATAGCCGGTATAATGGTTACAAAAATACCAGCGAATAATTTTGCTACCTCAACGATTGGAAACCAAGTGTACTCATTCGCTTCCCTAATTTTTGAAGAAGTAAGTTTCCAACTAGCCATTGTAAGAGATAATAATAGGATATCACGAATAACATTTTGTAATTCAACATGAACATGGAAAACTTCAAATTCAATATGTGGTTTCCAAAATCCACTTAATAAGACTGAAGCAATTACACCTAAGAGCAATAATAGATTAAATGAACCTTCAATGCCAATCTTAATGTCATTTTTTTCTATTTTAATATTTTCCTTTTTAAATAAATAAGAATCAAAAACAAAAAATATGATCAACAGTGCAACTGCCATAAATAACATGGGTACCATCATTGCAGATGTAGTCCAAAAGAAGTTCACACCTTTCAAAAAACCTAAAAATAGAGGTGGATCACCTAAGGGAGTTAGAGAACCACCAATATTAGCAACAAGAAAAATAAAGAAAACAATCACATGAACTTTATTAGATCGATTTTTATTTGCTCGGATTAGTGGCCTGATAAGCAACATAGCTGCTCCAGTTGTACCCATCCAACTTGCAAGTATTGTTCCAATAAGAATAATACCTGTGTTAACAATAGGTGTTCCAACAAGTGCCCCCGTAAGTTGAACTCCGCCAGAAATAGTAAATAATGCTAACAATAATATGATAAATGGCAAATACTCTAACAATCCAACATGTAGTAATTCATAGAGCGTTATAGTAAATCCTACTTTCAATAGGAAAGGAATAATAAATAATATTGCCCAAAATGTAGAAATTTTCCCAAAATTATGATGCCAAAAATCTGGTGCAACTAGCGGAAAAACTGCGATGGATAAAAGTATACCCGCGAAAGGGAAAACCCAAAATATTGATAGATCAGCTCCATTAAGGTGAGGAGCGCTTCCTTCAGCTCCAAAGACAAATCCTGAGAGTAGAAATAGTAAGAGAATTATTTTCTTCATATTATTAATTATCATAGTTTTATTATTCCATTTCTTATATCAAAATTAATTGGTTCTATATAATCATCCTAATTTTTGATAACAGTTTACTATATTTATTTTATTGTAATTTTATTAATGCAATTATTCCTAGCAATCTTAGTCATCGGCATTGCAATTCTTGGAATGTCTATTGGTGTTCTTTTTAATCGAAAACCTCTACGGGGGTCATGTGGTGGCGTGATAAGTGATTGCATTTGTCTCAAGGGTGGTACGTGTGATGATCCTTCACAAAAACCACAGCTATAAACCACCAACTATTGGCATATTATTTGAGAATTCTGTTTTAAACTGTCCCTCCGAATCTTTGATTATCCAATAAGCTTCAAATCCATCTAAGGAATCAATTAAAGCTTTACCTTCATCTAATGACATTACATTTAAAGCTGTAGCAAGGGCATCAGCATCTATGCAGGTTGGCCCAAGTACAGAAACCGAAGAAATAGATGATTGTAATGCATGCCCATTTCTCGGATCAACTATATGAGAATATTTTTCATCATCAAATTCAAAAAAATTTCTGTAATTACCTGATGTAGCCATGGCTTTATTATTTAAAGCAATCACAGCAAGTATATCATCTCCAGGTTGATTCCCCACGACTGGTCTATCTATTCCAATTTTCCATTTGTACCCTTTATTATTTGCTCCAATTACCCGAACTTCTCCACCAACCTCTACCATAAATCTTAATAAATCTTTCGAAATCAAATATTCAAAAATTTGATCAACACCCCAACCTTTTGCAATAGCATTTACATCTATCATTTGACCGTTGGTTGTTTTTGATAGATTCAATCCATTCAATCTGATCTTGTTTGAACCAATTTTTGACATTTCCATAAATACATCAAAATCTGATGGAGGTTCCCAAACATTTTCATACTCACGATCATTTTTACCTTTCCTCCAAAGCATTATCATAGGCAAAACTGAAATATCAAATGCATTCGAAGTTAATTTACTCCAATAAATTGATCTATTTATTACTTCTGCAAAACCCGAAGAAACTTTAATTACGGCACCTGTAGGCATTTGATTAAACAACGAAATCTCGCTATTTAATTTATAAGTAGACATTTGTTCATCTATATTATTTATTATAGAATCAATACCCATTTTAATTGATGTTATATCCATATTAACATTTGAATCTTCTACAATTTGTATTGAATAAGAAGTCCCCCAAGCCATACCGCTAATTTCTTCTACAGGTTCAATTCTAGAACAAGAAATAATAAGTAGAAAAAGAAAGCCCAACAAATGTCGGGCTTTAGAAAAAAATGTAAAAAAATAGCGATTAACCAAAACTATCATAAGCTATCATTTCTCTTTCTACTCCTAAATCATATAACATTTTATCACAAGCATCAATCATCATGGGTGGTCCACACATATAATATTCAATTTCAGTTGGATCTTCATGATCCTTCAAATAATCCTCAAATGCAACATTATGAATAAATCCGGTTGCACCTTCCCAATTATCCTCAGGTAAAGGTTCAGAAAGACCTACGATATATTTGAAATTGGGAAATTCTTTTTCAAGTTGTATAAAATCTTCATGATAAAACATTTCTCTCGCTGAACGCGCACCATAAAAGTAGGTTATCTTTCTAGTAGACTTTTTAGTATCCAGTAAATCGAATAAATGACTTCTCATGGGTGCCATTCCAGCACCGCCACCAAGATACACCATTTCACGATCGGTATCTTTAACAAAAAAATCACCAAATGGTCCTGAAATACTCACCTTTTCACCTGGCTTTAAATTAAAGATGTATGAGGAGGCTATTCCAGGTGGAACTTTATCCCACAAGGCTGGGGGTGGTGTGGAGATTCGAACATTGAGCATAATTACATTACCTTCAGCAGGGTGATTAGCCATTGAATAAGCCCGAAAGCAATCTTCATCATTATTTGCTTTAATATTCCAAATGTTGAACTTATCCCAATCAGGATGATATTCATTATCAATAACAAAATCCTTAAAACTTAGATCATAATATTCAGGAACGTCTATTTGAATATAGCCACCCGCAGTAAAGTCTAAATTTTCACCTGAAGGTAATTCTAAGACTAACTCTTTAATGAATGTAGCCACACTATCATTTGATCTTACAGTACACTCCCATTTTTGAATATTAAATATCTCATTAGGAACATTGATATCCATATTTTCTTTAATCTTCACTTGACACGCTAAACGCCAATTTTCTTTAGCTTCTTTTCTATTAATATGTCCAGTTTCCGTAGGCAGAATTTCTCCTCCACCCGAATTGACCTGACATTTGCAAAGCGCACATGTCCCCCCTCCACCACAAGCTGATGGAAGAAAAATGCTCTTACCCGCCAATGCAGATAATAACGTACTGCCTGGACGGATTTGAATAGATTTATCATCATCTCCATTGATCTTGATTGAGACTTCTTCTTGAGGCAAGAGTTTTGATTCTGCAAAGTTCAGCATTGTAACAAGAATTAATATCACTCCAGAAAAAATAAGTATGCTCAAGATGGTTGAAGTTGTTATCACAATTGTATTCCTCCAAATGACATAAATGCAATTGATAAAAGTCCAGTAAGTAGCATGGTTATTCCAATGCCACGAAGCTTCAATGGAACATTAGAATAACGTAAACGATACCGAATAGATGCCATTGCAATAATCGCTAGAAACCATCCCAATCCTGACCCAAATCCAAAAACAGTAGATTCTAATAAGGTATATTCTCGTTCAACGAGAAACAATGAGCCTCCTAAAATAGAACAATTCACTGCAATCAATGGTAAAAATATACCAAGGTTTTGATAGAGAGCTGGAGAAAATCGATCAATAACCATTTCGACGAGCTGAACCATGGCAGCAATCACTGCAATGAACACAATAGGTTTTAAAAAACTAAGGTTAATTTCTGGCAAGTTAGCCCATGCTAAAGCACCGTCTCCTATCAAAAATGTATAAATAAACCAATTAGTTGGCGCAGTTATTGTCAAAACGAATGTTACAGCCAAACCCAATCCAATCGAGGCATCGACTTTCTTTGAAATGGCCAAAAATGAACACATACCCAAAAAATAGGCAAGAAGAATATTTTCTATAAAAACAGCTTTTGTAATTAAACTAATATAATGTTCCAAAATACTATTCCTCTTCCACCTTACCAATGATGCGTTGCGCCCATACAATAAGTCCAAGAATAATAAATGCACCCGGGCTTAAAACCATTAATCCCATATTTTCATATCCTGCTTGATAAAAAGATTCTGGAATAACTTGACGATTATATATCGTACCAAANCCTAAAAGTTCTCTAAAAAAAGCTACTCCAATTANAATTAATCCATAGCCTANTCCATTACCCANNCCATCTAATAAAGACCGTCCAGGTCCATTTTGCATAGCAAAAGCTTCTGCACGTCCCATGATAATNCAATTGGTGATTATCAAAGCAACNAAAACAGATAACTGTTTACTTATATCATAAAAGAACGCTTTAAGAACCATATCAGTTAATATCACCATCGATGCAATAACCGATAGTTGTACAATTATTCTAACCTTTGCAGGTATCATTTTTCTTAAAATTGAAATTACAGTATTTGATACTGACAGAACCGCAATCACAGCAAAAGACATAACTACGGCTGTATCCAATTTAGTAGTTACTGCCAGTGCCGAACAAATCCCGAGNACCTGCAAACTAATAGGATTATTACTCATNAAAGGGTCAGTAAAAGCNGTCTTAGATTTTTTACTTAANGCCATTAGCCATTCCTTTTAGTTCTAATCTTTGAAAAATATGGATCATACAATTTTAAATCCTTAAGTAAGNATTGATTTAGNCCNNTAGAGGTCATTGTTGCTCCTGAAATTCCATCNACTAAATGATAAGCCTCTTTAGAAGTNTNATCTACTTGTCCTTTAACTGTTTGGATACCTATTAAAGTACCGTTTTCATCTACAAANCGNTTACCAACAAAATTATTTTGAAACCATGGNTTATCNACTTCACCNCCTAAACCAGGTGTTTCAATATGCTGATAAAAAGTAATNCCTTTGGCAGTTGCTCCATCAGGTTCAATTGAAAAATAACCAAACATAGTTCCCCACANACCTTTGCCTGAGATTGGNATNGAGTATCCTTCTGTTATANTATTAGATACTCTTTTATAAATAGGATACAAATTCAAATCTACATTAGGGTCAATGTCTTGAGGNAATTTATTNNCAACAATAGAACCAGAATTNTCAACAACAAACNCAACTATTGAATTTTGAAAAATGGATTCCACATTTTCATTGNTCNNTNNTAAANCATCAGTAGGACTAAAACCTAATGATANTAANATATTCTTTCTTATATCAACTTCAACATTTTTTTCATACTTNTCTTTTAAAGANGAATCTGCAAGCGAAAGANAAAATGCTAGCACAATTGTTATTGCCATCGCAAAAATTAATGTATAACGATTACTGTGCATACCGAGCCTGCCTTCGTTTAATATTTGCTTGAATAACAAACCAATCAATCAAAGCTGCAAATGCATTTACAAATAATATNGATAGCATTACCCCTTCCGGATAAGCNGGNTTTATTGNTCNNATGATAACCGTNAAACTTCCAAATAAAATTCCATAAATCCATCTACCCTGATTCGTGTGACAACCNGTAACAGGTTCGGTTGCCATAAATGCTGTTCCAAATAAAAAACTNCCCATAACTAAATGGNAATGAGGNGGAATNGTAAACATTGAATTNCTTGAAAATGGTGCNACNAGGTTTGTTAATAAAGCTGTACCAACCAATCCCAGTANGGNACCAAANATAACTCGCCAATTAANAATTTTNATATATGCAAGAAATAATGCGCCNATAATAATTAGGAATTTATTCGTTTCTCCTATTGACCCAGGNATCCAACCCCAGAACATNTTCCACCAAGAATAATCAAATTGANCAAAATTATTAAGTAGGGTNAATGCATCNTGATTNAATTCTGCTGCAGGTATTGATAATGCGGTAGCNCCAGAATAACCATCAGGNCCCAAAACCCACACCTTATCACCAGAAATTTTTGTCGGATAAGTAAAAAATATGAANACTCTAGCCATCAAGGCGGGGTTAAATATATTCATACCNACACCNCCAAAAATTTCTTTCCCAATTACAATCCCAAAAGTTGTTGCNACNACAATTTGCCACAANGGTATTCCAGCCGGCATTGTCAATGGAATGAGTGCACANGTAACCAAAAANCCNTCACTAACAGGATGTTTCCGNACAACTGCAAACAAAAGTTCCCAAAATGCACCAGCAGTAAAGGTCNCAATGATTATGGGTAAAATTTTAGAAAAACCAAACCAAAAATTCTCCCAATTTGATCTTTCTAAACCAATTGCAATACTATTTTGAAAACCTATATTNNTTGCNCCAAAAANATATAGCGGCAATAGAGANATCACCACCAAAATCATNACTCGTTTTGTNTCAATNCTATCTCGAATNTGNGGTCCANTNTCAGTTACTTCATTTGTAGANAACAAAATAGTATCTGTGGCTTCATAAATTGGATATAATCTTTCTAATTTNCCACCTTCTTCAAAATTTTCTCTATATTTNTCTAAAACCTTTTTNAGGAGACCTAACATNTAACCTTCNTCCTCCATAAGATCTAATCCTTGNCGTATCATTCCACCTACATCAATTTTACNNGGACAAGCNAATGAACATAGAGCAAAATCTTCTTCATCACATTCTATAATTCCTAATTGCTCCATTTCTTCGATATCTTTNNCATAAATTGCACGATACAGAGCATTTGGAATAATATCCATNGGNAATACNTTCTCCCAAGNNTNAATTGGTAAAATATATCTTTCACTTCCATTCTTTAANGTGTTAAAACTATAATCCTTTTGTCTNGAACCAATAAANGCATTCGTNAAACTNTATCTNGATGAAGATGANCCAGGCCTAAGCATACCCAAGAACTCTCTTGAANTTTCATNTGGTANTACAGAAATAGTTGAGTGATAAAACTCTATAAAATCCTCTAAGCTTGATTTNGTNCCAGTTAANACATCTCCAGAGATAANACGATTTTCATCTTCAGATAAATTATCTTTAAGTAAATATTCGATCTTTGAACCTAATCGTGATTTAATATGAACAGGATTTAAAACACTTGGGCCCCCAACTGTAACAAAAAGTGTTGTATCCAATTTACCAGTCAAGAAAAAATTGCCAATTCTAACAACGTCTTGTGCATTAACGGTCCAGACTAAATCATTTAAATTAATTGGAGAAATATGATGAATTTGGATTCCTACATTTCCTGCAGGGTGGGGACCATTGAAAGTATGTGCTCGAGCTCCTCTTACATTCAACAATGTATCAGAAACCGTATTTTCGTTATATGATAAATGAACTTTTCCATCAGTAAGTTTATTTAATATATCAACTCCTGCTTGGAACTGGGGCAATCTTCTTCTTAAGGCTAAGTCTAGATTGACTGCTAAAGGGCTAGAATTCCAACCTGAAATAAAAATATCTCTTGGAATAATATCAGGGTTAGGAACTTTATTAAATGGTCTCTGGCGAATAAAAGGAAAAATACTTCCTTTCAATAATGCAGAGAGTATCTTCTCGCGACTTAAATTATTTAGCTCTTGAGGATTGTAAAACGAAAAAGATTCTGATGATTCCTCATCAGATAATTTTATTACTATTTTTTCAATAACTCGGCGTGGTCCATATTTTATTTCTGTTATTTCACCTGAACCCGGAGATGGCCAAGTTATCTGGGAATTAGTTTTATCATGAAATAAGGGGGTACCTATTTTTACATGCCCACCCTCTTGCACCATCAATTTCGGCTTAACCCGTCTAAATTCACTTGGCTTCAATGCTACAAATTCAGGAGCCTTCCCTTCAACAACGCTGTTTTTAGGAACACCTGCGATTCTTATATCATGCCCTTTTACTAAATTATAATCAGCCAATTATTTTCTCTATAAAAGTAAGTATGTGATCACATTCCTTGGTAAATCACAAAAGATTGATTTACCCAATCTGTTAAAGGACCGAAATACCAACCAAAAATAAAGGTTGGAATTGCCAGTACAATAAGGACTAAAGTCACTAGATTGGAAGATGGCAGACCAATTGATTCACTTCTTTCCCCTATCAAATACATGTGTTTAACAACACGGATATAATAGTAAAGGGATACGACACTATTAAGCGCCCCAACAAATGCTAACCAATAATACTGAGACCCTGCTTCAATAACTGATGCAAAAATATAAAATTTCCCAATGAAGCCTGCTGTAGGAGGCAAGCCCGTTAGTGAAACCATAAATAACGTCATGAGTATACCAATAAAAGGCATTTTCCAACCTAAACTATCAAAGTCATTAAAGGTTTCACCTCCAACTTCACTTTGAACATATATAAGTACAAAGAAAGCCCCGAGATTCATAAAAAGATATACAACGAGATATATCATAATTCCATAGACGCCAGACTGTGACATCAATGGCAGCGCCATCATCATATATCCTGCATGAGCAATACTAGAATAAGCTAACATTCGTTTTACGCTATTTTGTTGAATAGCAACTAAATTTCCTACAGTCATCGTTGCAGCGGCCAAAACTGCCATCAATTCAGGCCAAGGTAGATTATTGACCGCCATCCAGGACTCAGATGTCATTGCTGTACCATCGCCAAAAACTTGATTAAAGAATCGAATTAACAGAGCGAAACCTGCCGCTTTAGGAGCAACCGATAAATATGCAGTAATGGTTGTTGGCGAACCTTCATAAACATCTGGTGTCCAAAAATGAAAAGGAACAGCGGAAATTTTATATCCAAATCCAACCAAAATAAATACTACAGATAGGATCAATGCTAGATTCGAATCTGAGCCTAGTGAAGAAATTGCATTTTGCATTTCAAAGAATTTTGTGGTACCTGTTAACCCAAAAAGAATACTGAGACCATAAAGCATAATCCCTGATGAAAAAGCTCCATATATGACATATTTCAATGATGCTTCATTACTATGTGGATTTTTTTTCAAATATCCTGCTAAAAAAAATGACATTATCGATACTATCTCGATGGCTAGGTATACCATTAATATATCAATTGCCGATACCATAAGAAATAAGCCAAATGATAGAATTGATAATATTGAAAAATATTCACCTACTCTATAGTCTTTTAATTCATTTGAATTAAAACTCATAAGNATAACTAAGGCAGTTGATAAAAGAATTAATACCTTAAAAAAATCAGAAAATGGATCTGATGCTACCATTCCCATNAAAAGANGAGATACACTACTTNCTCCCATTCTTACAGCAAATAGTGTAAGAGCCAATCCTCCAAGCACCCACCATGCAACATTAATTGATTGCTCTCTACGATAACATAGATCTGCTATTACAGCAACTAATATTGTTACAGTAAGAATAAGCTCCGGCCAATAATAAGCTAAACTATTGAAATTGCTCATGCATTACTCTTACTAAAAAGCACTAGTGAATCCACCCAAAGATACAACCGAATCAATTAATACATTTAATGTTGCAGAAATCATATCGAGAAATGGACGTGGATAGATGCCTAAAATCAATGTAATTACTGCTAACGGGACTACCGTAAATAACTCTCTTGTATTTATTTCAGGTAGATCATTATACTTTTCATTNGCAGGACCAAAAAAGATGCGCTGAAATGCCCACAAGAAATAAGCTGCATTGAGAAGAATTCCNAGGGTTGAGATAATTACAATAGTTTTAAAAACTGGAAAAGCTCCAATNAANATCATNGCTTCACTNATAAANCCACTGAATCCTGGTAAACCAAGCCCCGCAAAAAAAGCTACAGCTACAAAAGCAGTATATATTGGCATTTGCGCCGCAAGACCNCCAAACCCATCAATGTCTCTATGATGGGCCCTATCATAAATCACCCCTACTAAAATAAATAGCATAGCAGAAATCGTACCATGATTAAACATTTGAAATACAGCACCACCCATTCCAGCTTGAGCACTAATTAAATTATCACCATTCATCGTTGAAGCAGCAATAACAGCAGCCATTCCTATTAGTGTATATCCCATGTGATTNACAGATGAATAGGCTACTAGCTTNTTCAAATCTTTCTGCGCTAAAGCACACATTGCNCCCCAAATAACATTAATTAATCCTAATACCGCTAANGNNCCNGCAAACCAAAANACNCCATCTGGTAACATNGTATAATTAATNCNTANCATACCATANANNCCNAANTTAAGNAANACNCCNGCNAGNATAACTGANATNGCNGTNGGNGCTTCNACNTGNGCCAAGCGGTAACCAAGTATGNAANGGNAAAACAGGNACNTTNATCGCAAANCCAATAAANAANAGNACCCATATTACTTTTATTGCACTCATACCCCACCAAAGCATACCATTTAATGCAATAGGAGCNGTTTCCATTANNACAANCATATCAAANGTNTTACCACANGTAAAATAAAGAGCNAATATTGCNATNANNATNAATACNGANCCGGCNAANGTATAAAGNAAAAANTTNATNGCTGCNTANTCACGNTGCGGNCCTCCCCANATTCCNATNAAGAAATACATAGGNANNANCATTACTTCCCAAAAAATATAGAACAGAAAGAAATCGAGCGCTAAAAAAACACCCATTACGCCAGTATTTAAAAGAAGAAAAAGTGAGAAATAACCTTTTACGGCTTTATCAATATTCCAACTAACGAAAACTCCAATAAATCCTATTAACGCCATTAAGAATACCATAGGGAAACTGAGACCATCAACTCCGAGAATATATGTGATATTAAAGGATGGAATCCATTCAGCACGTTCCATAAATTGGAATGTACCAACCGACTGGTCAAAAATTCTCCAAAGATAGATTGTCAATAGCAATTGAATACCAGACACAATTGCAGCTACCTGTTTAATCAGTTCTGATTTATCCCTTGGAATGAAAGCAATTGTTACCATTCCAAGAATTGGTAACCAAATGATCCAACTTAGTAAATAGTTCATACGTTAACCTTTATCAAATCCCTATATTGTTTGAAATACCAGAATAACAATTACACCTATCAATGCAAAAAGCATATAGTTTTGCAATCGACCAGTCTGTGTTTGTTTTAATCGCTTCCCAAGTCCTTGCATGGATCGCCCTACCCCATCAACTAAAATTTGATCAAGNCCATCATAGTCCATTCGACCAGTTAACTTGGAAAAAATACGCGTCACTCTTCCAAAACCATTGATAAAATATTTATCATATAAGTCCCAATCCAAATATGCGACAGCGCGAGAAAGTTTTAAGAATGGTTGGTAGAGAAACCGATTATAATTTTCATCAAAGAAATACTTGTTGAGAGAAAGNTTATAAAGAAAGCCCATTCTTTTTGACCAGCTTTTTGCGGAAAATTTTTGTTTAAAATAAAATAAATAAGATANCCCAATGCCCAAGCTAGCAACAATTAAGGATAAGGCCATAGCTGGATAGTGCGCATGGTGGACGCCTTCATATATTTCAGCTGCTGTTAAGCTTCCAGGAACAGCTGAATCCTTTGCTTTAATTAGGTCAGTAAACCATCCATGATCAGAGAAAGGATTGAAATATGGCAAGGTATAAAATAGGAAAAAGCTTAGTCCAGCCAACAAAATCAAAGGATAAGTCATTAACTTTGGAGATTCATGAATGCCTTTGAATACTGCTGGCATTTTTGGCTTACCATGAAATGTCATAAAAATTAATCTGAACATATAGAACCCTGTTATTGCAGCTGCTCCAAATCCAAAGATTGCCAACAATAAATGTTCAGGGTGATGCTCAACAAAAGACAGTGTTCCTGCTAGAATAGCATCTTTAGATAAGAATCCCGAGAATAGTGGCACTCCGGATATGGCGAGTGTTGCGATTGCCATTGTCCAGTATGTAATAGGCATTTTTGAATTAAAACCACCCATATTTCTCATGTCTTGTGGATCTGTATCATGATCATTGATATCATGAAGAGAATGATGCATTGCATGAATAACAGAACCTGACCCATAAAATAAACAAGCTTTGAACATCGCATGAGTGAGAAGATGAAAAAATGCAGCCACATAATTTCCGACACCAACAGCTAAAATCATATATCCTAATTGGCTAACTGTAGAGTAAGCCAAAACTTTTTTAATATCATTTTGAGTAATAGCAATTGTAGCAGCAAATAAAGCTGTAAAACCACCTACGTATGCAATGACAGTTAACGCTTCCGGAGAAAATAATGGGAATAATCTGACTGTTAAATAAACACCAGCAGCTACCATGGTTGCTGCATGCATCAATGCAGAAACTGGAGTTGGTCCTTCCATAGCATCAGGTAACCATATATGAAGGGGAAATTGAGAGGATTTTCCAACTGCACCCATAAATAAAGCAATCCCTGCTAATGTCAAAAGATTTCCAGCCATTAAGCCTTGATTTACTCCATCGAACAAATCTTGAAAATTAAAGGAATTGATTGCTGTAAACATGAGCATAATACCAATAAAAAACCCTATATCTCCAACGCGATTAGTTAAAAATGCTTTTTTACTCGCATCTGCAGCAGAATGTTTTTCAAACCAGTGGCCAATTAGCAAATAAGAGCTCACACCTACCAATTCCCAAAAGATATAAAGAGACATTAGGTTATTTGCTAAAACAATCCCATTCATTGAAAAGGTGAATAGTCCGAGATAAGCATAGTACCGATTATATCTTATGTCTCCCTTCATGTATTCGATTGAAAACAAATGTGTCATACTGGAAATCAAAGCCACAACGACTAGCATTACTACGGTGATATTATCAACCCAAATCCCTAAATCAATTTTAAATGCTCCTAAATCGATCCAAGGCAAAACTGTTTCATGAGAAAAATTGGGATCTCCATTAATGAACATTGAAATAAGTAAAATTAATGATAATAAAAGCGTAATGAGTATAGCGCCTACTGATACCCAATCCCCTTCTCGAGGTAACCTTTTTCCAATAAATATATTTATCACAAAAGCGACCAAAGGTAGAAATAAGATTAATAAACAAAAAAGCGTGATTGTGTTTGATGCAATCATTGCTTTAATTCACTCACTTCATCGATATTAATTGTTTTATAATTATTAAAAATATTAATGATGATTGCCAATGCGACAGCTGCTTCAGCGGCAGCCAATACTATTACAAACAATGCATATACATGTCCGGCCATATTCATTCCTCCAAATCTAGCAAAGGCTAAAAAGTTCAAATTGGCAGCATTTAATATCAACTCTACTCCCATAAGGACTGCAACACCATTACGTCTCGTAATTACGCCAAAAAGACCCAATGAAAAGAGAATTACGCTTACAAACAAATAATTGTTCAGACTATCCATTAATCATCTTTCCTAGATAAGGTTGTAGCCGCAATCAAAGCACCCAATAGAAGCAATGAGGCAACTTCAAATGGAAGTAGATAATCAATCATTAATAATCTTCCAATAGTTTCCGTAGTTTGAGCAGGCTCACTATTGGCAACAGAAATCCAAGGAGTTTTATAAACCATAAATCCCAAACCAGCTATAAATACTAATAAAACTATAGAGCCAATACTTTTTTGAACCGAGGTATTACTGATATTAACGGAGGTTATTTTATTTGTAAGCATGATTCCAAATATAATTAATATAAGAATTCCCCCTACATAAACCACAACCTGTACTACAGCTAAAAAATCTGCCCATAGAAATACATAAAGACCCGTTACACCTAATAATGTGAAAAGTAATGCATATGCAGAATAAACTAACTTTTTACTTTGAACAACAAGTATAGCAGATCCAATTGTGAGACCAACAATTAACCAAAAAACAAAATTAGCCATTATGCCTCAACTTCAGGTTTTGGGCTTTCAAGCTTTTTCTTCTGATCAGGACTTAATTTTTTCGCGAATTGATATATTAGATCTTTTCGGTCAAATTGGGAAAATTCGTAATCGATAGGATGTTTTGAACTATTTGGCCCACCAACCATAAAAATACATTCTTCAGGGCATGGATAGACGCATAGATTGCAATAGCAACATTCTGACATATCGATAGTAAATCGACTTACCACCATTGCTTTTTTGGTACCGTTAGATGTTTCACCCGTATGATTTACCTCGGATATATCTTCACCGCGAGTTGGTGTTTTTATTGTATTGATCGTAATACAATCAACAGGGCAGACCCTCTCACATTTTAAGCAACCAATGCAATCATCTATATCCACATGTAATCGAGATCGTATTACATTATAATCTTTATGATCAAACCCAATATTTCTTTCTGGTCGTGGCCATCTTTCTTCCGGATATTGGAGAGTCACATTATCACGTTTAATATGTATCATATGCCTAAATGTGATACGCATTCCGGTCCAAAGAGTATTTACTGTTTCATATATATTTGTAAAATATTTATACATTTAGTTTATCCAATAATTAATTTCCAAATTCCAACTCCAAAAATATTAAACATGGCAATTGGAATAAAAACTTTCCAACACACGTGCATCAATTGGTCTACTCTTAGCCTTGGGAAAGTCCATCTGAACCACATCATAAGAAATATCAGAAAAATTACTTTTACCATAAACCAAAAAAGACCCCAACCTGCAGAATCAAACATGCCTGGTATTGGGCTTTGCCAACCACCAAGAAATCCAGCGACTGCTAAACCACTAACAACAAACATATTTGCATATTCACTTAGGAAAAATACAGCCCAACGAAATCCTGAATATTCTGTCATCCAACCTGCTACTAACTCTGATTCTGCCTCTGGTATATCAAAAGGCGTTCGATTTGTTTCAGCAACTGCACTAATAAAAAAAATGAAAAAAGCTAAGAATGTAAATGGATTATTAAAAATGATCCAGTTTGGCAGGATACCCCAAATAGATCCAGACTGAAACTGAATCATAGTTTGAAGATTCATAGTCCCCGCCATCATAATTGGAATGATTATTGATAAACCTGCTGGAATCTCATAGCTAATAATTTGAGCTGCGGAACGCATAGCACCATAGAGTGACCATTTATTATTTGATGACCATCCTGCCATCACAATACCAATTACGCCAATAGAGCCAACAGCAATGATATAAAACACTCCCACATTAAAATCTACTACTTGTAGCGATGAATTAAAGGGGACTGCTGCTAATCCCAGAAATGCTCCAATAAATATTATAAAGGGAGCCATTTTAAATAGTAATTTATCCGATGTTTGAGGAATTGTATCCTCTTTAACTAATAATTTGATTGCATCAGCTACTGTTTGTAGCAAACCCCACTTTCCAGCATGGAGACCAGGACCTTGCCCCATTGGACCAATACGGTCCATCATGAATGCTGATACTTTTCTCTCAGCATACACAGCAACCATAGCATTCAGTGCCATAAATAAAAATAAGGGAATGCCAGAAATAACTACAGCTAAGATAAAAGCTAATATTGGAAAATTTCCAATCGTAGAAAACCAATCAATAAGAAAATCAACAGTCATCGATCAATTTCCCCTAAAACAATATCTAAACTTCCAAGAATCGCAATTACATCTGAAATCATCCATCCTTTTGAGACCTCATCTAAACAGGATAACGCTGTAAATGCAGGCGATCTCATTTTAACCCGAGATGGAATTGGNGATCCATCACTGATAATATAATAGCCAAGATCTCCTCTAGGGCTTTCTGTTCGGCGATATATAGATCCTTTAGGTGGTCTGATTTTTTTTGGTAATGCTTGATGAACATCTCCAGAAGGAAGATCTTTTAATGCTTGACGAAGTATCCTCACACTTTCTTTTATTTCAAGCATTCTCACCCAATATCTATCAAAACAATCTCCTAATGTCCCAAACTTTCCTTCACCAATAGGAACATCAAATTCAAAACGGTCATAAATAGAATATGGCTCATCTTTCCTTACATCCCAATTAACTCCAGAGCCACGTAAATTAGGCCCACTAACTCCATAGCTAATGGCAACATCAGCTGGAATCACGCCAACGTCGGCAGTGCGTTCGATAAAAATTTTGTTATATGTTAATAGATTATTGTATTCTTCAATTTGAGGTTCAAAATAATCTAAAAATCCAATACAAATTTTTTCAAAATCTTTTGGCAAATCATGTGATACACCGCCAACCCACATATAATTGTATAATAGTCTAGCTCCACAAGTATATTCAAACATATCAAGTATTCTTTCGCGATCCCTTAACATATACAAAAATGGAGTAAAAGCACCAATATCTAAACCATAAACCCCTAAAGCTAATAAATGACTAGCAATTCTATTTAGTTCTCCCATTATAACACGAATATATTCAACGCGATCTGAAACCTTTATCTCCATCAATTCTTCCATAGTGACAACATATCCAAAATTGCTATTCATTGAAGCGAGATAATCACAACGATCGGTAAAAGGAATTACTTGTTCATAGGTAACATTTTCAGAATNTTTTTCAAAACATCGATGTAAATATCCCAAATGAGGTTTGATCTGGGAAACAATCTCACCATCAGTCATCACTTCAAGGCGTAAGACTCCATGAGTACTTGGATGCTGAGGTCCAATATTGAGCACCATTTGATCAGTCTGCACTACTCCCATTCTTCTTCTTCCTTAATTTTTGGAACAACTATACCATGATATGATTCTTGACCTTCATAATCTTTTCTCAGAGGCCAACCTTCCCAATCATCAGGGCATAAAATCCTTCGCAAATCTCTATGACCTTTGTAGGAGATACCGAACATATCATAAGTTTCTCTTTCAAACCAATCTCCTATTCTCCATACTTGTTCAACAGAGGAAATTTCAGGTTTTTTTCTATCATGATTAATCACGATCTCAACCTTATGCCTATACTCCATTGAATGTAAATTATAACGAGATTGGAGGTTAGATTCCTCCC
This sequence comes from Fidelibacterota bacterium, assembly GCA_002713885.1. Taxonomy (GTDB): domain Bacteria; phylum Fidelibacterota; class Marinisomatia; order Marinisomatales; family UBA1611; genus TMED80. The sequence continues at coordinate 11,563 of PAVC01000061.1, read as the reverse complement.
CCATGTCAACCCCAGTTATACACTCTAATTGGTCAAAAGATAAATCAGGGTTATCTCTCATAAACGTAGCAACCTCTAACCATTTCGAACCTTTAATCTCAATCTGATTCTTAGATAATTCATCGTTTTCGATAACTGAACCAGAAAACTTATTTGTTATAGCAGATTTTATTTCTTCTATGTTCATGCTGGTTTTACAGTAAGAGGACGTTCTGTTTGAATTTTTTCCTGAAGCTTTATTAGTCCTTCAATCAAAGCTTCTGGTCTTGGAGGACAACCAGGTACATACACATCTACGGGAACAACTAAATCAACACCCTTTAATACATGATATCCATGTTGCCAATAAGGGCCTCCACTTGTAGCACAACTTCCCATTGAGATCACATATTTAGGATCAGCCATTTGTTCATAAAGCTTTTTTACTCTTAATGCCATTTTCATTGTTACTGTCCCGGCTACAATCATTACATCTGCCTGCCTAGGTGAAGAGCGGGGCATCATTCCAATCCTTTCAAGATCATGACGACTTGCCGCAGAGGCCATCATCTCAATAGCACAGCACGCCAATCCAAACTGAAAATACCATGGTGATGTTGATCTCGCCCATCCTAGCAATTTGTCCATAGATGCAACGACAATATTATCTTGAAATTTATTTTCTAGAACGCCCATAAAATTATAGCTCCTGTCCCGAGTTAGTTTTCTGAAAAAGATTGGCGTAACGACCTCTACCATATTTAACATTATATTTTACCCAGTCAAGATCAGATCTTTTCCATACATACGCCAATCCGATGAGTAAAATGACTAAGAAAATTGCCATTTCAACAAATGCTAAAAGCCCCAGATCATTAAATACAACCGCCCATGGGAATAAAAAAACAACCTCTACATCAAATATCAAAAAAATAAGAGCAACTACATAGAAACGAATATTGAATTGAACCCAAGCTGATCCTTCAGATTCTTCACCACATTCGTATGTTGCTAATTTATCAGGGTTTGGGTTGTTGGGTGCGACGAGTTTTTGGATAAGTAATGGTAAATAAACCAAGACAATTCCCATGAAAATAAAAATAAATATAGTTCCGAAGTCACGATACATATGATTTTTTATTCCTGTACAGAGGACAAATTTAGATTATCCACTAAAGATTCGTCAAGGTAAACTTCATGAATTTTTAACTATTTTAGCCTTATCANAATAAANNAATCAATTATTGGTTGAAATCCAATTGGCGCTACNANCTAACAAATCATAAATTCTATAATTCATGTCATGGATTAATTCATCTATAGCAGTATTAATGCCTTATGTACCCAAATGGTTTGCNAGACCTTTTGCTAAACCATATGTCGCAGGTGAAAGTATTGAATCAGTAACGGAGATTGTTAGATCAATCAATCGTAATGGATTCTCAACAACTTTGGATATCTTAGGTGAACACATACATACACCAAGTGAAGCAAATAAGATTTTAGATCAATATATTGATCTTATTAAGAATATTTCCAGTAAAAATCTAGACAGCACCATTTCAATAAAATTAACACATTTGGGTTTATCATTGGATNAGCAATTANCCAAGAAAAATTTTACTGAATTAGTNACAGTAGCTAAAAACTATAACATTGGTATCACTATTGATATGGANAATTCAACATATACAACAAAAACATTNAAATTTTTTAANAAGGGATTAGAAATCCATGAAGACGTTGGAACTGTAATTCAAGCCTACCTCCATCGAAGCCTTGATGATTTAAAAGAATTAGATTCATCAAAATTAAATCTACGTATCTGTAAAGGCATCTACAGTGAATCCCCAGAAATTGCAATCCAAGGTCGAAAAAAGATTAATGACAATTTTGTCAAACTAGCAGAAGCTCTATTATTAGGACAAGGCTATGCATGCCTTGCCACTCACGATCTTGAATTGATTGATCGACTTGAAGAGTTGATTAATAAATATAATATCTCTAAAGATCGCTTTGAATTTCAAGTTCTATTTGGAGTACCAATGGGTAATAGATTAGAATTATTAAAGGATAAAGGCTATAAAATCCGAATATATGTTCCCTTTGGTGAAGCCTGGTTTGATTATTCAATNAGAAGACTCAAAGAAAATCCCAAAATTATTTCTTATATTTTGACNAATATTTTTAAAAAATAATTGATATTTAATATTAATGAGTACTAGTTATAATAAATCATCACGAATAATTTTTCCTTTAGTAATCCTCGCATCTATTGGTACAGNCTATGCAGGTNCAACTGGAGATTCAAAAGAAATTTCGATATTTCTATTAGCCACTGGGCTTTTAGGAGGCATGGGGATGTTCCTTTACGGAATGGAAATGATGAGTGAGGGCATGAAAATGACTGCTGGCAACAGCATGAGGTTGATTTTAGAGAAACTAACCTCAAATAAATTTCTTGCTCTTTCTGTGGGTGCCTTTGTTACCATGGTAATCCAAAGTAGCAGTGCAACAACTGTAATGTTGGTCAGTTTTGTAAACTCAGGTTTGCTCAATTTTACTCAAGCCCTTGGAGTGATTCTTGGTTCAAATATTGGGAGCACTGTTACTGCCCAAATTGTTGCGTTCAAGGTCACTGACTATGCTCTAATATTAATTGCTGCTGGTTCGCTGATGTGTCTTTTCTCAAAAAAAGAACCTGTGAAAAATTTAGGTTATGTNATTTTAGGGTTTGGTTTATTGTTTTATGGTATGAAGGTAATGTCAGATACAATGAAGCCCCTTCGAACCGACCCTACATTTAATAGTATCTTGACAAGTTTTGAGAACCCATTCTTAGGGATACTCGCTGGAGCTATATTTACTGCTTTAGTTCAAAGCAGTAGNGCTACAACNGGTATNGTCATCACCNTGGCAAGNGGNGGATCAATTACACTTGANGCAGGAATCCCTTTAATTTTTGGTGCNAATATAGGAACTTGTGTAACTGCCCTTTTAGCTGGACTTANCGCTTCAAGNGANGCTAAGCGAGTNGCNATAGCACATGTGACTTTTAACGTAATAGGCGTTCTATTATTTTGTTTTTGGATACCTACTTTTTCTGAAATTGTAAGTCAAACCTCAAATAATATTCCTAGGCAAATAGCCAACGCTCATACTTTTTTTAATATATTAGCTTCTATAATATTNATTCCATTTACAGGCTATATTGCTAAAACTATTATNCATTACTTCCCTGATATAACTGAGGAAAGAGATATTGAGAAACCTGCTGTCTTACATCTAGATGAAAAATTATTAAATCAACCTGAAGCTGCAATTAATAATGCTCAAGCAGAAATAAGTGGAGTAGTAGGTCTGATGGAGCGTGTTGTGGGCACATTAGTTAGACCTTTTTTTAAGGATCAAGAGCAAACAGATATAGAAAATTCAGAATTAGACCTAAAAACTGGATTAAATCAACGCNTAGATAAAATTNCATTTTTAAATGAAAANATAACTGACTATCTATTAATAACGAGTAGAGGCGATCTCAACTCCGATCAATCAAAAGAAGTGTTCTCTCTCGTATCTACTGTGAATTATCTGGAATCAATGAATAACATTATAAAACTTAGATTTGATGGACTTGTCAAAAGTAAAGAGANTTCAGATGTAAACTTCTCTGAGGCGGGTCAACAAGAAATATTAGATTATCACACTAAATTGCTAAAGCAAGTGAAACGGTTAAATAAATTTTTTACCAAGTTTGATCGCGCAAATGCAGAGAAGATCATGACAAAAGGGCAAAAATATAAAGACATTGAAGAAAAGTACCGCCTTGAGCATTTCCAAAGAGTAAGTGGAGCTGTCGCGGAGTCAGTCGCTACTCATCAAATTCACATGGAGCTTATGGATATNCTTAAGCAAATGAATATTTTTATTGAATTAATTGCCTCAACTTTACTATCGATAGAAAAAGATCAATCTTAGATCTGCCCTCTTTTTCCCCACCCCATCTTTAATCTTAAAGTTTGAAAATAATTTGAATCTTCAAATTTTATCATCTTTATATCAAAAGATGATTTTTTTATCAGCACTCTAGACCGCGGGGATAAATATTCACTAACCTGACCATCCACAGCGAATGCTACTTTATCATCATCTACAAATTTAATTTCAAGAATTTGATCATCAGGTAGAACTATTGGCCGTAAAGTTAAAGTATGAGGGCTTAATGGCGTCACAACGATTGCTTTCAATTTAGGCATAACAATNGGGCCTCCAGCTGAAAGAGAATAAGCTGTTGAGCCTGTGGGAGTTGAAAAAATCAAACCATCTGATTTGTACTTTGAAATAAAATTATTATTAGCAAATAATTCCATTGTTATTAATCTTTGGGATTTTCCGCGATCAATTACAAAATCATTTAATGCATAAAATGTTTTAGGCATATTACCATTATCAATTTCTGCTTTTAATACCATTCTATTCTGAATGAAAAAATCTCCTTGAGCTACTAAGTTAAGTCGATCAAACATATCATCCATGGTAACTTCTGCTAGAAAACCTAACTCACCTACATGTACTCCTAGAATAGGTGTTTTACGATTTCCAATTGCTCTAGCTGCCGATAAGATTGTTCCATCTCCACCCAGAGTTAAAAGAAAATCTATTTTCAAAAAATCTTTAGCTGAATTAATGATGTTTACTTTTTTTTCAAAACCTTTTGGCAGATTATCCTTAATTCGAGTGGTAATATAGGGTTCNATCTTTTTATCATTCGCCCATTCTAAGATAGGAATTAAATTATCCCAAAATTTATCTTTATCTGTGTTACCCCAAATCCCAAAAGCTCTAGGAGTTTGTTTATTTTTTGTCATTAGTTAATCGGGTCCTCAACATCAGAACTAGTATTCTTATTTTTTTTTAAAACTTCTATTCTCTGTTCTGCGTCATCTAGGTGCTTACGCAGTTTTTCAGATATTTTAACTCCTTTTTCATATAACTCGAGACTTTTCTCTAACGATGAATTTTCTTCCTCAAGTTGTGCGACTATTTTTTCAAGTTCTTCCATCGCAGATTCAAATTTAAATGATTTTTCTTTAGTCATATTTTAGTCCCACTTATCTTTGAAGTATCAAACAGGTAAACTTTGCTTTTTTTCAGCTTCCATTTCCCCTTTTCCTGTCTTTAGAACAAAAGACTCTCCAACTTTTAAATCATCTTCTTTTCTAACAATTTGCCCTTCTCTTTTAAATGCAATACTATAGCCTCTTTCAAGAACATGAACGGGATTAAGAGCATTAATTTCTTTTACCAGTCCTTCAATATTAGTCTTTTTAATTGAAATTATATGTTTTAGGGATAATGACAGTCTGTGACCAAGTTTTTTTTCTACTTCACGNTGTCGTTCTATAATTGTATTAGGTCGCTGGAATTCGTGACGATCTGATAAACGATCNAANGACTGCCATTGAAGTTTTAATTGCAAATNAATAAGATTATAAAGTTGATCTAAATTTTTAGAAATAATTTTGTTTAACTCAGAAAAACTTGGCGCAGCAATTTCTGCTGCTGCAGATGGAGTTGGAGCTCTTACATCAGANACCATATCGCTAATTGTAACATCAGTCTCATGCCCAACTGCAGATATTATAGGAGTTTTACAACGACTNATTGCTCTTGCTAATAATTCGTCATTAAAGGGCCATAGGTCTTCGATTGANCCTCCTCCGCGCCCTATTATAATTATATCAATTGATTTTATTCTATCTAATTCTATAATTCCATTCACTATATCTCTAGCAGCTTCTTCTCCTTGTACCACTGCAGGACGTAACACCAATTCAATATAGGGTGCGCGCCTTTGGAAAATATTTACCATGTCACTTATTGCCGCCCCTGATTGCGAAGTAACAATACCAACCTTTCCTGGATATTTAGGAAGAGGTTTTTTAATAGATAGGTCAAAAAGTCCTTCACTTTGAAGTTGTTTTTTTAATGCTTCAAACGCAAGAAATAATGTGCCAAGCCCTGCGGGATCCATAGTTTCCGCGATTAATTGATATTGACCCCTCACCTCGTATACGGCAATCTTACCTTGAAGTAAAACATCCATCCCATCTTCAGGCTTAAATTGAATATTTTGATTCATTCCTCTAAACATAACGCATCGAAGTTCTGCAGTTTTATCTTTTAGTGTGAAATACATATGACCAGACGTATGATGCTTAAAATTTGATATTTCACCTTTAACCGATACTGCTGAAAATTCTGGCTCAAGTAGATTTTTTATTTTTGATGTGAGCTCAGAAACAGAAAATGACTTCTGGGGAACAGTCATTTTAGATTAGGGCTTCCTGCTTGTTCCCAACAATAATTCCACAGAGAAGCTATGCGCATCACAGCTCTACCCATACGATCTTTAAGTAAATCTCCAGTCTCATTATATAAAACATCTAAATATGGTTTTTCGAAACTTAAGGCATCATAGGAATTAAGCATCTTCGCTTGTTCCTTTGTTAATAACTTTCTTGCCTTAGTATCTGCTTCCAAGATAAGGTGATGGAGTTTAAANGATTCTNTAACTATTTTCATTGAGAATTCCCAAGGGTCATCTATCTCTTCTATCTCTCCAACTGGTTTAATCTTTTTAATATATTCATTCACTAAACTTCGTTCCCACCTTTTATGAATGCCATAATTTCCAGAGAATTGACCGTTATAATTAANTACAGTATGNAGCGGCATATGTAGGTCTGANATATAATGACCTAAAGCACTCATATTATAAACTGCTTCATCCAATCGATTTTTTTTTAATAAATCAATTATCCGATCACAAGTTTGATTTATGGTCCAGGGTGCAATTCCGTATTTGCGAACTTTCTCTTCACCATATAAAGATATTAAATCTTCATATTTTTTAGGAATATTAGTAAAAGGATATTNATCATAGTAGTCCGNATCTATAAAATGNCGATGNTATTCTTCACTATCTATATTCTTATTATAGTCAGGTGCAACCGCATACCATTTGAGNGGAGCAGAGTTNTTCTTAAGAAATTGACCTAATGAGCCTTTTAGCTGTCTTGAAGCAGAATAATTTATTCGACGATGAGCGTCATAGCCCCATGCTTCAACAAAAGTTGGTAAGACAAAGGGCAATATTATAAACCATNGTTTTAAGGCCCATTTCATNATTGGNTAATCTANACTTTTTTCTTTTTATGTCGNTTGGCGCGTAAGCGTTTTTTACGCTTATGAGTATTCATNTTACGCCTTTTTCGTTTTTTACCGCAGGGCATTTTACCTCATTATTTTGAAAGTTTATTGTTTACATGNGAACGCATATACTTTGCAGGTTTAAANATNGGGACATTGCGTTCTGNTAGGAAAATTGTTTCTCCTGTCCCTGGATTACGAGCCTTTTTTGGCATCCTATGTTTTACGCCAAATGTTCCAAAACCACGAAGCTCTACTCGCTCATTGCGCCCCAAAGACTCAATGATAGTTGACATTACTCCATTCATCACTGCTTCCGTTTCAACCTTTGTTAGTCCAGTAGCTTCAGATACAATATTCACTATATTTTGTTTAGTCATAGTGTTTACTCCATTCGCCAGCGATATGCAGGTAACTCACCAAACCAATCACTGACCTTTGTCTCCAAACTCCCAGATAACCAATCCAGAATTTGAGGACGTTTTTTATTTATTTGTATAGTTTTAGGTATTCCTGAGATCTGACCCATTGATCCTGCCATTTTAATAGCATCTTCAAATGTCCCAATTAAATCAATTAAACCCAAATCTTTTGATTTTAATCCAGTATATACACGCCCATCCGCTAAAGTAATTACCTTTTCCTTTGTGATGGGTCTATTATCAGAAACAGCAGTTACAAACTGATCATACATGTCATCAACCATTTCATTTAAATGGACTCGATCAGCATCAGTCACTTTTCGCGAATACGATCCCACATCCTTTAATTCGCCACTTTTTATAGTCTCAAATTCAACGCCAACTTTTTCTAATAATTCAGTCATGATTGGATAATTAATCACCACCCCAATGCTGCCTACAATTGTACCTGGATTTGCGATGATTGTATCGCTCCCCAGTGCAATATAATACCCCCCTGAAGCAGCTACAGTCGCCATACTTGCAATAATAGGCTTTTCATCACGAATAGATTTTATTTTCTCATAAATTTCTTGTGTTGGTGCGACTAAACCTCCAGGCGAATCAATCCTAATTACGATTGCAGTAACATCGTCTCTTTTTCTAAGTGTTTCTAGTTCTTTAACTGTTGGTTCAGCTGAAACTATAGCGCCAACAATATTTACGATGCCTACTTTCTTACCTAATCCTTCACTTGAATCACCTGCGACCCAAACACCCAATTGGAATGTGAATATCAATGCAAAAAAAGCACCTAGAGACCACCAAAGCCAAGTCAAATTAGATGATGGCCGTTTTAACTTCTTTTCATCCATAAAGTGAGTTTTTGTCCTGGGTATATATTTTGTCCATATTTTAGCCCATTCCATTTCCTAATATTAGAGGCTCTTGTTCCATANTCTTCTGCTATATGACCCAATGTATCTCCTCTGCGAACTTTGTATGTTATTTTATTGTATCCAGACATTTGTGACCTAGGTCTTGATACTAAATTCATTCCTGGCACAGGAATGGTTAACTTTTGTCCAATACGAATCATGCTNCGGTTACGAATCTTATTAACTGCAACAAGGTCGTGTATTGATATTCGATATTTCCGGGCAATCGTCCAAAGACTTTCTCCATTGCGTACTTTATGTGAGACAAATTGTGGAGCAAAACGTTCATTCTCTGGTAAAGCATTATAATTTTTTATAAACAAATTTTTGTTACCTTTAGGAATTTTTAACAAATATGATTCCGTAGGAGTAGCAGATTGTCTTAACTCAGGATTTAATGACTGAATTATTTTAAATGATGTATTAGCTGCACGAGCAAGAACCGTTAGATCTGCACTTTTCTCAATGGTAACTAAATCATATGAGAATGGTTTCTTTTGTTTTTCTTTTACATAAAATCCATATTTTTCAGGGTATTTTGCGATAATACTGGCTGCTAAGAAATATGGCATATAGTTTCTTGTTTCACGAGGCAATGAATGAAGTTGCCAAAAGTCATAGGTTTGATGAAGNTTTGTTGCTCTCCTAATTCTCCCTTCACCTACATTATACGCGGCTAATGCCAAATACCAATTATCAAATTCATTATATAAATCAGTAAGGTAAGCACATGCAGCTCTTGTTGCCTTTTCTGGATCTCTTCGTTCGTCAACATACCAATTGCGATTGAGTCCATATCTNTTCCCTGTTGAGTATATGAATTGCCACATTCCATTTGCGGCTGCCTTTGAATGCGCTTTTGGATTTAAACCTGATTCAATCATCGCAAGATATAATAGCTCAGGGGGAAGGTTACATTCTTCAATTATTTCAGAAAGCATTGGGCCATACACATCTAACCGATCCAGCCAAATTTCAAATTGTCGCTTACCTTTAGTTTGAAAATAAGTGATAAATTGGTCNACTTTTTTATTTCGAACTAANGGTATGTGTCCATCTCTATCTTCAATAACNGTAAATTGNGTATTTCCCATTTCAACTTCTAAAGGCTCACTTANAGAAGTGATATCCATNCGCATNTGTTCTGCNGTAAGAGCTGCATCAGNTTTATCTAAAGTNGTAAANCTTTTNGTGTATAATGANATTAATGANTCTTCAAACCTNTCAAANTCATCNTTATCTTCATCATCCATTTCTCCATATTGATCTGCCTCCGTTAATANGTCNAAAATCCTGTTAAGNTTATATATAACTTCTAAAGTATCTGACATAACATCNGCGATAAANGCGTCTGTAAGCAAAACTTTTACATCACGTAGAAGCTCAGGCAAACGATTTTCAGCAAGATCAATACTATTAACATTCATTTTAGGTTTTTCACCATTGGAGCTTTGAGCCATTCCATGGTTTAAGTTCAATAGTAAAGCAATTAATATTCCTGTAAGTATCTTATTCATTTATATTTAGAGTGATTTTGGTGGCGAAGTTAGTCGGCTCAATCTTGGCCAGTCAAGCCTTTTTCATTTAATACATTTATCATTTTAGTGGTACTATATCCTTGAACAAGTGGAATAATTACCACTTCACCACCATTTTTTAACACTTGATCTGCACCTACTATTTCCTCTTTTGTATAGTCACCGCCCTTAACAAGTATATTAGGACAAATTTCATTAATTAATTTTCTAGGAGTATTCTCTTCAAAAATAACTACTACATCAACATAATCTAATTTCAACAAGTTTGCTGAACGTTTTTCTACAGAATTAATAGGGCGGTTCTCACCTTTCAAATTTGATACTGACTTATCTGAGTTCAGGCCAACAATTAAAAAATCTCCTAACAGCCTTGCTTTTTTTAAGTATGTAGTATGACCTTTATGAATAAGGTCAAAACAGCCATTAGTAAAAACAACAACTTTCCCATTTTTTTTTAATTTGGATACTTTATTTTTTGCAAAGCTTGATGATAAAAGGCTCATATCTGCACTAAATACTATTATTTAATTGAATACCATTGGTTGATTTTGCCATTCAGATTTTAATTTCACAACTTCATCTCGCACATTTTCCGCAAATTTATTTCTATCCTCATAACGTAATGTATGTGTTTTTATTGGCTTCCCAATCCTCATTTCAATAGCATTTTTCTTCAACTTATACTTTTTTTCTCCCAAACATTCCCTAGTGCCACATAACGCAACAGGAACAACTGGCAAATCCATATTGATAGCTAATACTAAACCTCCTTTTTTAAACTGTCTTATTGATCCATTGTTTGACCTAGTACCCTCTGGATAGATTATAATTGATCGCGGATTATTAGCCATAGAAGATTTTGCGCTATCCAATGATTTCAGTGCTCTATTTTTATTTTTTCTATCAACAAAAAAATGTCCACCAGCCATCATAGACCATCCAAAAATGGGAATCCGTTTCAATTCAATTTTAGCTACAGCAACTATATGGTAAGGTAATCCAGCAAAAACTAAAGGAATATCTAAAGCTGACTCATGATTGGCTGCAAAAAGGTAGAAACCCTTTGGGTCAAGATTATGTAAACCAATGACTTTGTAATCTACACCACCTAAATATAAAAGAACTTTAGACCAAGTTTTTGCAATCCAACTCATAAATTTGCCTCTCCATTCAAAGGCTGATCCAATTATACCCACAGAAGCAAATAATATTGTCCAAATCAAAACATTGATCGAGAACCAAAAGTATCTGAGATTAATCTATTACCTCCAGACCAATATATGGTTGCAGTGGTTTAGGAATTGATATAGAACCATCTGAGTTTTGGTATGTTTCTAATAATGAAACTAACAACCTTGGTGTTGCAACACCGCTCCCGTTTAAGGTATGTACAAATTCAATATTATTATCTTTTGAATTTCTATAACGGATATTTCCCCTTCGCGCTTGGAATGATTCAAAATTACTACATGAAGAAACTTCTAACCATTTTTCTTCA
>PAVC01000060.1 GCA_002713885.1 Fidelibacterota bacterium | reverse complement strand
TTATCAATACTGTCAAAAGATCTGACTTCCGCCATACCATGGGCGCCTTGATGCATCGTAATAGCTGCAGTAAGCGTTGTCTTACCATGGTCAACATGACCAATAGTGCCAATGTTTACATGTGGCTTCGTTCTTTCAAATTTTGCTTTTGACATTAATTTATTACTCCTTTTTTAAAAAATCTAAACTGCTTTTCCATGAACTTTTTCCATTATTTCTGTTTCAACAGAAGAAGGAACCTGATGGTAATGAGAAAATTGCATGTGAAACACAGCTCTTCCCTGAGTTATTGACCTCAAATCAGTAACATAGCCAAACATATTACTCAGCGGGATATTTCCTTTTATAACCTGAGCCTCATTCCTCTGACTCATACCATCAATCTTACCACGCCGAGAACTTATATCTCCCATAACATCACCCAAATACTCATCAGGGGTAATAACTTCCACACCCATAATAGGCTCCATTAGCTTAGGAATAGCTTTTTTACATGCTTCTTGAATCGCCATTGAACCAGCAATTTTAAACGCCATTTCCGACGAATCTACATCATGATAAGAACCAAAGATTAGTTCAACTCTAATATCTTCAATAGGGTATCCAGCAACAACACCATTTTTTAGTGCCTCCTGCATACCTTTATCTACAGATGGTATATACTCCCGTGGAATTACACCACCAACAATTTTGTTTTCAAAATGATATCCCTTGCCTGGGTCATTTGGCTCTACATTAATAACCACATGGCCATACTGCCCTCTTCCACCAGACTGACGAACGAATTTTGTTTCCACATCATTAACTGACTTCGTAATCGATTCTCTATAAGCGACAATGGGTTTACCAATATTTGCCTTAACCTTGAACTCTCTTAATAGCCGATCAACGAGTATCTCTAGGTGCAGCTCACCCATGCCAGATATTATTGTCTGACCAGTTTCCTCGTCAGTTGAAACTTTGAAAGTCGGATCTTCTTCACCAAGTTTACTTAAAGATCTAGAGAGAGCATCCTGGTCAGCCTTACTAACCGGCTCTACAGAAACAGCTACCACAGGCTCAGGGAAATCCATTGTCTCTAATACTATTTGATCAGATTGAGCACATAGAGTATTCCCAGTCTTAACATTTTTCAATCCAACAGCAGCAACAATCTCACCAGCCTCAACCGCATCACGATCCTCTCTTTTATTTGAGTGCATAAGCAACACTCTACTGACTCTTTCTTTTTTACCAGTGTTTGGATTATATACATATGAACCAGATTCTAAGCGACCTGAGTATACTCTCATATAAGTTAATTTACCTACGTAAGGGTCTGTCATTATTTTAAATGCAAGAGCACTAAATGGTTCATTAATATCCGGCTTTCTAACAAGTGTAATGTCTGAATCTTTCGGATCTGTACCATTAACATCTCCAATATCAATTGGAGATGGTAGAAAATCAATCACACCATCCAATAATCTTTGAACACCTTTATTTTTGAAGGCTGAACCACATAACATTGGAATAAATGTGTTGTCTAAACAACCTTTCCTTATAGCAAGTTTTAATTCTTCTGAAGATATTTCTTCATCATTAACATATTTTTCTAACAGATGCTCATCATAAGTAGCGGTTTCTTCAATTAAATGCTTTCTCCATTTATTAGCAACTTCAAGCATATCATCCGGAATATCCGCAATATCAAACCTTGAGCCTAACGTTGATTCATTATAAAGAATGGCTTTCATAGATAGTAAATCAATAACACCAGTAAACATCTCACCAGATCCAATGGGGATTACGATTGGTAGAGGATTTGCACCAAGACGGTCTTTTACCATTCCCATAACATTATAAAAATCTCCACCAACCCTATCCATTTTATTTACAAAAGCAATCCTCGGAACGTTATACTTATTTGCCTGCCGCCAAACAGTTTCACTCTGGGGCTCAACACCTCCAACCGCGCAAAAAACTGCAACCGCACCATCTAACACCCTCAAAGATCTTTCAACTTCAACAGTAAAATCCACGTGACCTGGTGTATCAATAATATTTACTCGATAATCATTCCAAATACATGTTGTGGCAGCAGAAGTAATAGTAATACCTCTTTCCTGCTCTTGCTCCATCCAATCCATCGTCGCAGCTCCATCATGCACCTCACCAATACGATGCGTAACACCAGTGTAGAATAATATCCTCTCAGTTAGTGTTGTTTTACCGGCATCAATGTGAGCCATTATACCAATATTTCTAACTTGTTTGAGATCTATGCTTTTCAAAATATCACTCTCTATCTAAAATGAGCAAAAGCTTTATTAGCATCCGCCATCCTATGTGTGTCTTCTTTCTTTTTTATCGCGCCACCATCACCATTAGCGGCCGCTATTAACTCAGAAGCAAGTTTTTCTGACATTGGCTTTCCCGATGAATTATTTGAAGAGTTAATAATCCACAATGCTGCAAGATAAAATGCTCTATTTCTTGGGACCTCTATTGGCACTTGATACGTTGCCCCACCAATGCGTCTAGACTTCACCTCTACGCTTGGGGAAACATTTTCAATACCTTTTTTAAAAATCTTTATCCCATCTGTTTTTGTCTTATTCTCAATTATATTCATCGCTCCATAAAATATTTTTTCAGCAGTACCTTTTTTTCCATTTTGCATGATATAATTAATAAACTTTGCAACAGACAGATCATTATACTTTGTGTCAGGCAGTATTATTCTTTTTTCTGGTCTTCTTCTTCTCATAATTAAATAAAGTTACTTCGGCTTCTTAGTTCCATACCTACTACGACTGGTTCTTCTATCATCCACGCCTGCAGTATCTAACGTACCCCTCACTATGTGATAGCGNACGCCTGGCAAGTCCTTAACNCGACCACCTTCAATTAAAACTATAGAATGTTCTTGGAGATTATGCCCTTCACCAGGTATATAGGCAGTTACTTCTGTTGAGTTTGTTAAACGAACTCTTGCTACCTTACGTAGCGCAGAATTAGGTTTCTTCGGTGTCGTGGTATATACACGCGTACAGACCCCTCTTTTTTGAGGATTCCCCATTAAGGCAGGCGTTGAAGTCTTTTTCAATATCCTTTTCCTACCCTTACGTACTAATTGATTTATCGTCGGCATTTAACTTTTCCTATAGCCTCGTAATTTATAATAATTATTTATTATCTATCAATAGAATTAATCAATTGCATTAGTATTATGCAACAGCATCATCACCCTCAGAATCTTTATCATCAAACCCTACTAATATATCTCTATATTTTGGTGTACCAGTTCCAGCAGGTATTAGCCTACCAACAGCCACATTCTCTTTCAAGCCGTAAAGGTAGTCAGTTTTTCCTTGTGAAGCAGCATCTGTTAAAACTCTTGTTGTTTCTTGAAAGGAAGCTGCACTGATAAAACTTTCTGTGTTTAATGATGCTCGAGTAATGCCCATTAAAATAGGTTCAAAAGTTGCTGGTATTGCTTTCCGATATTTAGCGATCTCTTTACCATCAGTCTTTACTTCTTTATTTAATTCGTTAAACTCAGATTTTTCTATCAGCATTTCTTCTTCCAAGCCTGTATCGCCGGGAGAAGTAACAACTACCATATTTGATAATCTTTCATTTTCTATAAGGAAATCATTCTTACTAATTCTATCTTCCTGAAGGAACCTTGAATCACCCACTTCTTTAACACTCACTTTTTGCATCATCTGATTAACAATAATCTCTATATGCTTATCATCTATTTTAACACCTTGCAACCTATATACTTCTTGAATCTCATTAACTAAATATTCTCTTACAGCCGAAGGCCCTAAGACTCTCAAAATATCATCGGGAGATATGGCACCTTCACATAGAGAGGCACCAGCATTAATGAAGTCTCCCTCATGAACGACAACATGCTTCCCATAAGGTATTGAATAAGCTCTATCGTCACCGTCGCTTCCTACAACATGAATCTTTCTTATACCTCTACGAGTATCACCAAATTTTACAGTTCCATTAATTTCTGTCATTACGGCCGGGTTTGATGGCTTTCTAGATTCAAATAATTCCGCCACCCTAGGCAAGCCGCCAGTAATATCACGGGTTTTACCAATATCTTTCGGGATTTTGACAAGAGTCTGCCCTCTTTGAACTGTTTCCTTATCATTCACAACAAGGGTTGCCTTAACAGGCAAAATAGTACTACCTGCAACAATTTCACCTTTTTTATCAACAATCTCTAGATGAGGACTGAGCTTTCTGTCTCTAGCTTCAATAACTACAATTTGCTTTTTACCTGTCTCGACAGATTCGACAGAAAATGTTTCACCTTCAATGAAGTCTTTTAACCGAACAATACCAGTCTCTCTAGCGAGAATGATATCTGTATAAGGATCCCACTGAAAAAGAGTGGTTTGAGGCTTTACATTCTCACCTTCTTCAACTAACATAGTTGCACCATAAGGTATATTAAAAACCGCTTTACTATTAGCATCTATCTGTTCGATCTCTAATTTAGCATGACGAACCATACACCTTCGAACTTCCATACCAGACTCATCTTTTGTTATAGCAAAATCATAATTATCTGAAAACGAAATCAATCCTGCTCTTTTATTTTTCATTTCAGACTGCTCTATAACTCTACTAGCAGTACCTCCAATATGGAATGTACGCAAAGTCAACTGAGTTCCAGGCTCGCCAATACTTTGAGCTGCTCTAATACCAACAGCTGTACCTATGTCAACGAGCTTATGTAATGACAGGTCCCATCCATAACACTTGGCACATATACCTCGCTTGGTATCACATGTTAAAACGGACCTTATCCTTATATTTTCCACACCACTATCTCCAATTAACTCTGCCTCCTTTTCAGAAATAACCGAACCAGATTTAACTATTACTTTACCTCTATCAATAAAGTCATCTAAAATTGTTCTACCCAATATACGATCTGCTATAGGCTCTATTATTTCTTCACCCTCTTTTAAATCAGAAACCAAAATACCATTTATAGTACCACAATCATCTTCATAGACGACGACATCTTGAGCTACGTCAACTAATCTACGAGTTAAATATCCAGCATCAGCTGTTTTCAATGCTGTATCAGCCAAACCCTTTCTAGCGCCATGTGTAGATATAAAATATTCAAAAACTGATAACCCTTCTTTGAAATTAGAGGTAATTGGAGACTCAATAATTTCACCTACTCCGCCTTTCATCGATTTTTGAGGCTTNGCCATCAGTCCACGCATACCTGCGAGCTGNTTAATCTGGTCTTTACTNCCCCGAGCGCCAGAGTCAGTCATCATAGCGAGAGCNTTAAATCCTTCATTATCCTTGTTAAGCTCGTCCTCCATTGCCTGAGCAACATGATTCGTGGTATGTGTCCATACATCAATTACCTTATTATACCTCTCGCCTTCGGTTAAAACATGCCTATCAAATTTTNCTTTTATATCTGCAACTTTATCATAGGCAGTTGATAGAATATTATCTTTTTCATGNGGGATTAAAACATCACTTATGGATATTGACAGACCACTATATGTTGCATAATTAAAACCAAGATCTTTTAAATCATCAAGAAAAATTACCGTCTTATAGTTACCTACGATCAAGTAACATTGATTCACTACATTAGTTAATAACTTCTTATCAATTAAACTATTAACATATTCCATCTCATCGGGAATTATTGAATTAAAAATTGCTCTCCCAACAGTAGTATCCTTTATCCAGCTATTTTTATGCTTTAAGTTAATTTTCGCATGAAGTCCAATCACTCTATTNTCATAAGCCAATAATACTTCTTCGATAGACCCAAAANTTTTACCCTCNCCTAAATCACCATTTTTTAACTTTGTAAGATAATATGAGCCTAGAATCATATCTTGGGATGGAACAGCTATTGGCTGGCCATTTGCAGGATGAAGAATATTATGACTAGCAAGCATCAACATTCTTGCCTCCATTTGAGCCTCAAGAGAGAGAGGCACATGGACCGCCATTTGATCACCGTCAAAATCAGCATTAAATGCGGAACAGACTAAAGGATGTAATTGTATTGCCTTGCCATCGACAAGAACAGGCTGAAAAGCCTGAATTCCAAGCCGATGAAGTGTTGGCGCCCTATTCAACATAACCGGATGATCTTTTACAACATACTCTAAGACCTTATAAACAACTGGTTCACAATGTTCAATCATTAATTTCGCACTTCGAGGTGTTTGGGTGTAACCTCGATTCATTAGCTGACGAATCATATGCGGCTTAAACAATTCTAATGCCATATTTTTTGGCAAGCCACACTCCTGTAATTTTAATTGCGGGCCAACTACAATAACCGACCTTCCTGAATAGTCAACTCTTTTACCAAGCAAGTTTTGACGAAANCTTCCGGTTTTACCTCTTAACATATCAGATAACGATTTTAGAGGGCGACGTGACCCACTCCTAATTGCAGTCTTCCTACGACTATTATCAAAAAGCGCGTCAACTGACTCCTGTAGCATTCTTTTTTCATTCCTCAGAATCACATCAGGCGCTTTTATCTCCATAAGCTGCTTCAATCTATTATTTCTAATAATAATCCTACGATATAAATCGTTAAGATCACTCGCTGCAAATCTACCGCCCTCTAGAGGGACCAATGGTCTTAATTCAGGTGGAATAACAGGCAATATGGAAACTATCATCCACTCTGGTTTATTCAACCTTTTCTTTGTNGGGTCAGGGACAAAAGAATAGGNTACTTTAAGCCTCTTTAAAGCATCAGCTCTTTTTTGCTTTGATTTTGAAGTCTTTACAATATCTTCNAGTTCCTTTTTTAGATCCATTATATTTATTCTAGAGAGCATTTCTTTTATTGCTTCACCACCCATAGCTGCATAAAAATATTTATCATTATCTCTTTCTTCCTCAGTAACCGCAGCATAACCAAATTTTTCTTCTATATCCAAGTATTCATCTTCTTCAATTAAATCAAAAGGCTTTAACCCACTTTTAGCCGGCTCTAGNACCATATACATCTCATAGTAAATGACTCTTTCCAATTCTTTAGTACTTCTACCGGCTAAATAGCTTAGCTTGCTAGGGATTGACCTAAGATACCATATATGAACTATAGGTACAGCAAGTGTGATGTGNCCCATTCGCTCCCTACGAACTTTTTTCCTTGTTACCTCAACACCGCAGCGATCACATATTATACCTCTATATCTAATCCCTTTATATTTTCCACAATGACATTCATAATCTTTAACAGGGCCGAAAATCTTTTCACAAAATAGACCGTCCTTTTCGGGTTTATAAGATCTATAATTGATAGTTTCAGGCTTTAATATTTCACCATATGAACGAGCTAATATTGCTTCAGGAGAAGCTAATCCTATAGTTATTGAACTATATGGTNTTGAAGTATCTAAGTTGTTTGTTTGTATGTAAGTCAATTGTATTCCCCTTAATAATTAATCTAGTTCTACGTCAACACATAGTCCCTGAAGNTCTTTAATCATAACATTAAATGATTCAGGGGCAGAAAAATCTGGCATCTGCTCGCCCCTAACGATGGCGTTATATACTTTCGATCTACCTTCCACATCGTCAGATTTGACTGTTAATATTTCATGAAGGGTATGTGCAGCTCCATAAGCTTGCAATGCCCATACCTCCATCTCACCAAATCTNTGGCCACCAAACTGCGCTTTTCCACCTAATGGCTGCTGCGTAATTAAAGAATATGGACCAGTAGANCTAGCATGCATCTTGTCATCTACCATATGACTTAATTTCATNATGTATGCACTACCCACNGTNACCGGGTTNTNAAAGTATTCACCAGTTCTACCATCAATTAGTTTAGCTTTTCCNGTAATTGGCAATTTAGCACTTTTTAATTCATCTAACACTTGCTCAGGAGTTGCACCATTAAAGACTGGCGTAGAATACTTTTTACCAGAAACTAAACCAACCCATCCAAGCATGGCTTCATAAAGTTGTCCTAGATTCATTCTAGAAGGAACACCTAATGGGTTTAACACTATATCAACAGGAGTACCATCTTCCATAAAAGGCATATCTTCTTCAGGAACAATCGTAGCCACAATCCCTTTGTTACCATGNCTACCAGCCATCTTATCTCCCACTTGGAGNTTCCTCTTTTGAGCTACATAAACTTTTGCCATTCTTANAATACCTGGCTGAAGTTCATCTCCAACCCTTAATTTAAATACCNGTCTTTCTAACTGCGTTTCAATACGAGTCCATTCTTTTCTGAAGGATNTCCATATTTTAACTATCTTGTTCCATNCCTTTTTATCTTCAACCCAAGCTACATCNTGAGCGAATCTTTCAAGATCAAATCCAGTAAGACGTTTTGAAGTTAGCTTAGTAGATTTTTTTATTAATGTTCGATTACTCGAAATACTTCTGATACCATTAGATGTCTGATTTTTAAGCAATGACATTAATCTTTCGTCTCGAGAAGTTTTTAACTTCTTCTTATTATCTGATGCNTTTTTCTGATATGCTAAAATTTGTTCTCTTTCTTCAACCTTTGTTCGCTTTGCTTGTTTNTCAAATAATTTTGTTTTAATCACACAACCTCTAATCCCAGGNTCTGCCCGNTTAGATGCATCTTTTACCTCTCCAGCTTTTTCACCAAANATAGCCCTCAGCAGCTTTTCTTCAGGGGTNGGATCAGATTCTCCTTTCGGAGTAACTTTACCAATCAGGATATCACCTTCTCTTACTCTCGCGCCCTCTCTTACAATTCCCTCCTCATCTAAGTCTTTTGTTGCCTCTTCACTTACATTAGGTATTTCAGGCGTTAACTCTTCTTGCCCTCTTTTAGTATCACGAACTTCAACTTCTATTTCGTTACAATGAACTGAGCTAAAAGTATCATCCTTTACTAATCTCTCACTAACAACTATAGCATCTTCAAAATTATACCCTCTCCATGGCATATATGCTACTCGTATATTTGCNCCTAATGCTAACTCACCAGAATTTGTTGCTGCGCCGTCGGCAATAACATCACCTGCTTCGACTCTTTGTCCCTCAGAAACTAATGGCCTCTGATTATGAACAGTATTTTGATTAGTTCTAAAATATTTTTTTAGTTTTATTTCAANTATTGATTCACCTTCAAATAACATTAAACTATCTTGAACATCTTTCCTTTTAATTTTAATTNTTTCAGAGTCTACATAAANAATCCTGCCTGCAACTGGNGCTACAACACATGACCTAGAGTCAGTTGCAACTTTTGCCTCGATCCCCGTACCCACTATTGGGGATTCTGGATACATCAGTGGAACAGCTTGCCTTTGCATGTTCGAACCCATTAACGCGCGATTAGCATCGTCATGTTCCAAAAATGGAATTAATGCAGCAGCAACACTTAATATTTGGTTAGGCGATACTTCAACATAATCGACACTTTCAGGACCAACAATTGGAAAATCTCCTTTTACTCGAGTTCTAATNTGTTTTTCTACTATGTTTTTATGTTTATCTANTTCAGTATTTGCTTGAGCAACCATGACTCTATCTTCNTCATCAGCAGAAAGATATTTAATATTGTCAGTTACTACAGAGTGACCATTTTTCTTAATCACCTTACGGTAGGGAGATTCGATAAATCCATGATCATTAACGTCTGCGAACATTGCAAGTGAAGAAATAAGTCCAATATTTGGGCCTTCGGGCGTTTCTATTGGACAAAGTCTTCCATAATGAGTATAATGAACATCTCTCACTTCAAACCCCGCTCTCTCTCTGGTTAAACCGCCTGGACCAAGAGCAGAGATTCTCCTTTTGTGGGTAATTTCAGCCAACGGATTTGTCTGGTCNCCGAACTGCGAAAGTTGAGATGTACCAAAAAAAGTATTTATAACAGTGGTGACAACACGAGAATTGATTAAATCTTGAGGAGTAATACTCTCAGATTCTCTCAAGTTCATTCTTTCATGAATGGTTCTTATCATCCTACTTAATGCAATACTAAATTGATTAGTTAATTGCTCACCAACTGTTTTGACCCTTCTATTCCCCAGGTGATCAATATCATCAACCCCTCGATCACCTTTTCTCATTTCAATTAATACTTTTAATACCTGAATAATATCATCCATCGTTAGCACAGTATCTTCCACTGGAATATNTAAATTAAACTGCTGGTTTAATCTATACCTNCCTACTTCACCAAGATCATATTTTTTAGGACTAAAAAAGATTCTCTCGATAAATTTTTGCGCTGTTTCTAGGTTTGGAGGCTCACTTGTCCTTAATAGCTGATAAACAACTTGGAGCGCGCTTTCAGTATCCCTGGTCGGATCTTTTCCAATAGTATTGAGTATCAACATAGATGAAAAATCTTTATTACCATCAATAATATTAATTTCACCTATNTTATTTTNCTGAAGNCTTTCAATNATCTCATTAGTTAATTCAATACCTCCCTCAAAAAATATTTCTCCCGTCTTAGTATCTATAACATCTTCTGTAAGCGTTGCACCAATGAATTTTAGAATATTTTTATCATTAACATCTAAAGTTAATAGACTACCAAATGCTTTACATATNTCGCTATTTGTTGAATACCCCAGAGCGCGCAACAACATAGTCACTGGGAATTTTCTTCTCCTATCTATAATAACAAATAGACAATCATTAATGTCGGTAGTAAAATCTACCCACGATCCTCTGGCAGGAATTATCCTAGCCTGAAAGAGTTTTGTTCCATTTGGGTGAGTGGACTCATCAAAAAATACGCCCGGAGAACGCTGTAATTGTGAAACGATTACCCGTTCAGCACCATTAATGATGAAAGTACCTTTTCCGGTCATATATGGGATATTCCCAAAATAAACGTCTTGTTCAATACTTTGAGCATATTCGTTTTTGTTATTTTCATCTGTAATATGCAATGATAGCCTCACTCTAAGAGGAGATGAATATGTTACACCTCTATCGATACATTCATCTGCAGTATATTTAGGCTGCCCTAGATAATAAGAGTTAAACTCAAGAATATAATTTTTATGATTATCCTCTATTGGAAAGACATTATTTAAAACACCTTCTAGCCCAAAATCCCCTCTTGCTTCTGGGGCTTCAAACTCTTGTAAGAACTGCTGGAACGCTCTGGTCTGAATAGATAAGAGGTCGGGCACCTCTAGTAACTCCTCAATATGAGAAAAAGTAATTCTGTTGTTTGTTGAAAATTCTTTCGCTTCCAATTAAACCTCCGGTTTTATGTAAATGTTAATTATCTTTTTTAGGCTATTATTTTAATTCTACTTCAGCGCCAGCCTCTTCTAGTTGCGCTTTGATTTCATTAGCCTCTGACTCAGGAACACCTTCCTTAATAGCTTTTGGTGCAGAATCAACAAGCTCCTTAGCCTCTTTCAGGCCTAAATCAGTTATAGCCCTTACAGCTTTAATAGCATTTATTTTCTGCTGACCTGCAGCAGTAAGAATAACATCGAACTCTGATTTAGCTTCAGCCGCGCCACCATCACCAGCCACAGGAGCAGCAGCAACAGCAACAGGCGCTGACGCAGAAACACCAAATTTCTCTTCTATTTCGCTTATTAACTCAGAAACCTCCATCATATTTGCTTTTTCTAAATATGCTATAACATCTTCTTTTTTGACTGCCATTTTAAGAACTCCTTATTTTAATTTTAACTAGACTTATTTTCTTTAATATTATTTAACAGGTTAACAAAATTGGCCATTGNNGACTTAAGCATAGTCGCAAGATTTTGCATTGGACTTTTTATCATCATTGCAAATATTGTAAGTGACTCATCCTTACTAGGTAAATCTGCTATTTTCGTAAATTCTTCTCCTGCTATATAGTCGCCTTCGAATAATATTCCTTTAACATTGGGAAGATTATATTTTTTAATAAAACCTTTAATTACCTTAGCCGCTGCCACAGGCTCATCATAAGAAACTGCTATGGCTGTNGAACCAACAAATAAATCTTCTGATAAAGAAATCTTATTATTTTCTGATGCAATTTTTAATAAAGTATTTTTCACGACTAAATACTCTACATCATTCTCATAAAATTCTTTTCTTAATTTTGTAATATCAGAAACATTCAGACCAAGATAATCGGTAAAATATATTGATTTTGCTCTAGACATTTTTTCAGTCAAACTCTCTACACTTTTTATATTTTTATCATTAGGCATAACAAAACTATCCTATCGAATTAATATTAATCTTTACTCCAGGACCCATAGTAGATGATACTGATATTTTCTCCATAAACTGTCCTTTTACCGATGGCGGNCTAGCCTTGGCCAAGGTATTATAGATGGTTAAAATATTTTCTACTAGCGCGTTCTGCTCAAAAGAAACTTTTCCACATATGGTATGAATAATGCCGGTTTTTTCAACTCTAAGCTCAACCATACCAGCCTTGAGATCCAAAACCGCTTTGGCAACATCCATNGTAACAGTTCCACTTTTTGGATTAGGCATAAGACCCTTTGGTCCTAATGTTTTACCAAGCTTCCCGAGCTCAGGCATCATATCGGGAGTAGCNACAATCTTATCAACATCCAACCAACCAGCTTTAATCTTATCAAGATACTCTTTATTGCCACAGAAGTCAGCGCCCGCATCTAAGGCTTCTTGAACCTTAGGCCCTTGGGCTAGCACCAACACAACAACTTCCTTTCCTGTACCATTTGGCAAAGAAGTACTTATCCTAATATTTTCTTCAGCATGCCTAGGATCCACATTAAGACCTATAGCCAAATCCACAGTCTCATCAAACTTTGCAGATGCAGCCTCCTTAACTATTTCGACAGCCCTANCTAAATTATAGTATGTTTCTTTCTGATACATTTCATCAAGCGTTTTTTGATTATTTTTTGACACNTTCATTAACCCTTCACTTCAATGCCCATAGATTTAGCNGTACCCCTAATCATTTCTTTGGCCTGGNCAACTGTATTTGCATTTAAATCCGNCATCTTTATCTCAGCTATTTTCTCTAAGTCAGATTCTTTTATTACTCCGACTTTTTCTTTATTGGGCTCCCCCGAACCTTTTTGAATATTTGCAGACTTCAATATTAACCTTGAAGCTGGTGGAGTTTTAGTTATAAAAGTAAAACTTCTATCTGCATATACGGTAATTTCTACTGGAATAATATCTCCCATCTTATCCTGCGTTTTTGCATTAAACGTCTTACAAAAATCCATAATATTCACACCCTGCTGACCTAAAGCAGGCCCAACGGGAGGCGCCGGGTTTGCTTGCCCAGCTGGAATTTGCAATTTTATAAATCCTATTATTTTTTTAGCCATNTATNNCTTTAACCACTAACGCTCAAGTGCTACCTGCANATAGTCAAGCTCAACAGGCGTAGATCTTCCAAATATACTTACTGAAACCTTCAACTTTTGTTTTTCATGATTAACCTCCTGGACTAATCCNGAAAAATCTATAAAAGGTCCATCTTTTACATTAACCGAATCACCAACCTTAAAAGGGGCAGCTTCTGTAANTTTTATTGGACCATCTCCACCATCATGNTCACCTAGAAATCTTTTTATTTCTAANGGCCTNAGCGCCTCAGGCTTACCTTTTGAGCCAACAAAACTAATTACACCATTAACATTCTCAACAACGTATTTTGTTTCTTTATTCATATCCAGATGAATTAATAGATACCCAGGGAAAAAAACTTTTTCCTTAATTTTCTTTTTACCATCTCGCATCTCTAATACGTTTTCCGTCGGGACCAATATATTTTCAACATAATGGTCTAGTTTCGCTGTGTTAATCTCAAAAAGAATATTATCTTTAACTTTCTTTTCTTTTCCAGAAATGACTCTTAACGTATACCAATTCATGTTCAATTACATTATTATCGAAATAATTTTTGAAAGAATAAAGTCCACAATAAACAAAAATACGGTTAGGATAACAGACAAAATCAAGACAATATATGTCGACCCTTTTAGACTATCCCAATCAGGCCATGAAACTTTGCTCATTTCGAATTTCACATCAGAACCAAATTGCTGAACTTTTTTTATCATTTAATNAATTTTACTTTTTCAATCATCATTAAACGCAGGAGAGGCAGGACTCGAACCCGCAACCCCCGGTTTTGGAGACCGGTGCTCTACCAGTTGAGCTACTCTCCTAGATTTAAATTAATTACCACTTTCCATTAATCTATTTTGCTTCTTTAAATATGACATGCTTACGAACAACAGGATCATATTTTTTATACTCAACCCTTTCAGGATGCAATTTTCTACTTTTAGTAACTGTATATCTATACCCCGTNCCNGCAGNACTCTCTAATTGAATAATATTTCTTTTACTATNCCCAGCCATACTACTTCTTACTCAACAATCTCAGTTACAACACCTGCACCAACCGTATGACCACCTTCTCGTATTGCAAAACGAAGCTCTTTGTCCATTGCTATTGAGGTAATCAATACAACTTCAAATTCAACATTATCTCCAGGCATAACCATCTCGGTACCCTTTGACAGGGTTACAACACCCGTAACATCAGTAGTGCGAAAATAAAACTGCGGCCTATAGCCATTAAAGAATGGAGTATGACGCCCACCTTCTTCTTTCTTTAAAATATATACGCTTGCCTTAAACTTAGTGTGAGGAGTTATGCTACCAGGGATAGCCAACACCTGACCACGACTTAAGTCTTCTTTATCTATACCGCGAAGTAGCAATCCAGCGTTATCACCAGCTTGGCCTTGATCTAATAACTTGCGAAACATCTCTACACCCGTTACCGTAGTCTTCTTCTGCTTCCCCATCCCTATAATCTCAACCTCATCACCAACCTTGATTATGCCACGCTCTATACGACCCGTACCAACCGTGCCACGACCAGTGATACTAAATACATCCTCAACCGGCATTAAAAATGGCTTGTCCACATCACGCTCTGGCTCTGGGATAAAACTATCGCATGCTTCCATTAATTCAACGATACACTTATTCGCAGCTTCGTCTTTTGGGTCATTTAATGCATTCAGAGCACTCCCTTTCACTATCGGCGTATCATCACCAGGAAAATCATATTCATTAAGCAGATCACGTAACTCCATCTCAACCAACTCTATAAGCTCAGGGTCATCTACCTGGTCAGTCTTATTCATAAAAACAACTACACTAGGAACATTTACCTGACGAGCTAATAATACATGCTCTCTGGTTTGAGGCATAGGACCATCTGCCGCTGAAACAACCAAGATACCACCATCCATTTGTGCGGCTCCCGTGATCATATTTTTTATATAGTCAGCGTGCCCAGGACAATCTACATGCGCATAATGTCGATTTTCAGTCTCATATTCAACATGCGCAGTCTGTATTGTAATACCACGCTCTCTCTCTTCAGGAGCATTATCAATACTATCGAAAGACCTGACCTCGGCCATACCATGTGCACCTTGATGCATAGTTATCGCTGCCGTAAGCGTTGTCTTACCATGGTCAACATGACCAATAGTACCAATGTTTACATGTGGCTTCGTTCTTTCAAATTTTGCTTTTGACATTATTTATCACTCCTTTTTAAAAAATCTAAACTGCTTTTCCATGAACTCTCTCCATTATTTCTGTTTCAACAGAAGAAGGAACCTGATGGTAATGAGAAAATTGCATGTGGAACACAGCTCTTCCCTGAGTTATTGACCTCAAATCAGTAACATAGCCAAACATATTACTCAGAGGAATATTTCCTTTTATAACCTGAGCCTCATTCCTCTGACTCATACCATCAATCTTACCACGCCGAGAGCTTATATCTCCCATAACATCACCCAAATACTCATCAGGGGTAATAACTTCCACACCCATAATAGGCTCCATTAGCTTAGGAATAGCTTTTTTACATGCTTCTTGAATCGCCATTGAACCAGCAATTTTAAACGCCATTTCCGACGAATCTACATCATGATAAGAACCGAAGATTAGTTCAACTCTAATATCTTCAATAGGGTATCCAGCAACAACACCATTTTTTAGTGCCTCCTGCATACCTTTATCTACAGATGGTATATACTCCCGTGGAATTACACCACCAACAATTTTGTTTTCAAAATGATATCCCTTGCCTGGGTCATTTGGCTCTACATTAATAACCACATGGCCATACTGCCCTCTTCCACCAGACTGACGAACGAATTTTGTTTCCACATCATTAACTGACTTCGTAATCGATTCTCTATAAGCGACAATGGGTTTACCAATATTTGCCTTAACCTTGAACTCTCTTAATAGCCGATCAACGAGTATCTCTAGGTGCAGCTCACCCATGCCAGATATTATTGTCTGACCAGTTTCCTCGTCAGTTGAAACTTTGAAAGTCGGATCTTCTTCACCAAGTTTACTTAAAGATTT
>PAVC01000059.1 GCA_002713885.1 Fidelibacterota bacterium | reverse complement strand
ACTAGCGAACACGGCGATTTAGTGGGTTCTCATGCTATGTTGGAACTTCGTAGTTTCTATGAGCCGGTATCCAAGGTTCCAATGATGGTAAGAGTACCCTGGCTACCATGTGAGAAAAGAATTATTGAAGGTAATTTTTCTCAGATTGACCTTTTGCCAACCCTATTAGAACTAATGGGGCAACCGGCGCCAGAATTTCTTCAAGGTAAGGGTAGGAGTGATGTGATAGAGGGTAATGCGACCCTAGATGGCAACGATATTTTCATGCAGCATAATGGTTATGGCGATAGAGACCTCACCTCAGAGGAAAGTAGGCCAACATTATCTCGTGAAAAAGCAGATGAGATGAATTATATGAACAACCTTCCTTGGAGGTCTGTTGTAACTGCAGATAGATGGAAGCTAAATCTTTGTGCAGGTGATCAATCTGAACTGTACGATTTAAACACTGATCCATATGAGATGGATAATTTGTTTAATGAACCTTCACATAGGGATAGGATAAGGCAAATGGCTGCACGTATCAGGGTATGGCAGGATCAGACAGGGGATTCGGCACCATTGCCAACAATATAGAAATATAATTGGTAGTTGCATGCTGGAATTCATGAAATCTCAAGGTTTAGAGATTTCCCCAGTGTGTACCATATTTGAATCTCAAGGTTTAGAGATTTCCACTGGGTATACCATATTAAAAATCTAAGGTTTAGAGTACTTACCCAGCAAACCCAAAAATATAGAAAGATAATTGCAAGGTTTATGGCAGGAGCGGCAGGGATCGAACCCGCGACCTATGGTTTTGGAGACCATCGCTCTACCAGCTGAGCTACGCTCCTTTGCCTTACTTTGAATAATTATATAACACAGATATCTAAAACTTGAATAGATTTACGTTTGTGAATTCATCCAATCTAGATTTGAAACCATTAGTATTAGTACCAGAGAATTCCTGTAAAGTCAGTTCCAAAAGCTATGTCTGATCCTAGTGCCAATCCAAGTACAATACTCAATATTCCAGCAATAGAAATCACCGAATTTGCCATGGTGTTGGATTTTGCAAATTTGGTAAAAGGATAAGACATCACAACTGTCATTAATGCCATCGAAACCATAGTCCCAAATGAAAATAGAATCAAAAATAATATTCCAGACATAAAACTGGGTGTAGTTGGTACGATAGCCAACATGACTGCTGCGCTACCTGCCAGACCATGAACTACTCCTATTGCGTAGGACTTTACTCGGAAGAATGGTATGAGTTCTGGAAACCAACCGTGCTTGTTTTCTTGGTGCGGACTGCTATCAATGGTATCTTCGTGCTGATGTGTGCCGTGTAAGTGTTTGTGTGATTCTCCGTCATGTTCGTGGGCATGAATATGGAATTCCCCTCGGTACATTTTCCAGAATACTTGGAAGCCTAAGAATAAGAGCATCAGGGCTACCCCGAATTCAAAATACACAGCTAGAGATTCGTAGAAATCTAGAACTGATTGCTTTAATAGCAATATAAGTGTGCCTAAAACAAGTAGAGGAGTTGAATGCCCAAGTCCCCATGAAACTCCAACCCAAAGTCCCTTGAATAAGCTTTTGTAGTCTCTTGCCATTGTAGAGACAGCAACTACATGATCTCCATCGGTTGAATGTCTCAGCCCAATAATCAGCCCAAATACAATAGCGGAAATTATTCCAGTGAATTGTATGGATTCATGTTCCAATGATTACTTCCTTAATTTTCGAGAGTATTCACCTTACAGTTGATGCATGGTGTGATTAAACGAGTCTATATACAATATATGCTACTAATTTATCTGAAATGGTTCAATTATTTTTGTATAATNGTTGAATGAAATTCGAAGTTGGTTTTAGTGCAATATTTGTAATGGGTTGGATTTTTTACAGGAATTTAACTAATCCTGCCGAGAGCTTTGAATCCCAGNCGATTTCCACATTTTTGGTAGCTCTGGGGATAGTTGTTATATTTTTCTTGTCTGTAGTTGTGCATGAATTTAGCCATGCNGTCGTAATGTCTTTATTTGGGATAAAAGTAAAAAAAATAAAATTAATGTTTTTTGGAGGATATACAGAGGCAATGGAAGGTTATGGTGATCATGACACGTGGTCTCCGTTCAAGGATTTTTGTATTTCTTTTGCAGGGCCTCTTTCTAATTTCGCAATAGCGTTGATTATGTATACCGCATTTTTTGATCAATCTTTGTATAAGATTTTTAATGTTGTTACTGGATCGGGTACTTTCGGCATGCAAATCAATACAATAAATTATCTGGTTATTTATACCGTTTTTTTTAATTTAATAATCGGTGTTTTTAACCTGATGCCTGTTTTGCCTTTAGATGGAGGACATGTCCTAAGAGCAATTCTTAGGGGATGTTTCAAACAGAAATGGATTGCTGATTTGGTACCCGGCTTATTGAGTTTAGGCGCCGGCTTAGGTGGATTATATTTGATGAGTGATAAATTATCTTTAAGTGCAATGACCGACAACGGAATCTTTGGAGTTGTTGATTTCTTACTTAATTTGGGGATTTTGGGTTTGATATGTCTCGCTATGATAGTAATGGGGGTAGTATCATTGCGAAAATCTATTAGTATTTATAATAACCGGACTGTTCAAGATGACTAAAGAAGATTTTAAAAGAAATGATTTGCCCTTAGAAGGTACAAGTATTGTAGCTATTGAACAGTACGGAGCTGGACCTTGGGCAACTATGATTTTAGCCGACTTGGGTGCCGAAATCATCAAGATTGAAAATCCTCACACAAAAGGAGACATCGCTAGGTATGTGCCTCCTCATACTGTTGATGAGGACAGTATTTATTTTCAAAGTTTTAATAGAAATAAATTAGGTATGACGTTAGATTTGACTCATCCTAGAGCCCACGAGATATTACATCCTTTAGCGCTCAAGTCTGACGCTGTATTTAATAATTTAAGAGGAGATTTGCCAAAAAAACTTGGATTGGATTACTCAAGTCTTAAGGTTGTGAATCCAGCCATAGTATGTTGTTCTTTATCTGCTTTTGGACGTGAAGGATTTCGTGCACATGAACCTGGTTATGATTATTTAATGCAGGGATATACAGGTTGGATG
Organism: Fidelibacterota bacterium; assembly: GCA_002713885.1. Classification (GTDB taxonomy): domain Bacteria; phylum Fidelibacterota; class Marinisomatia; order Marinisomatales; family UBA1611; genus TMED80. Next base: position 9,672 of record PAVC01000059.1, on the reverse strand, counting down.
AGCATTACTGGAGAACCTGATGGGTCACCACAGAAATCAGGTTTGCCAATGGTTGATTTAAGTGGAGGAGCTATGGCAGCAATTGGTTTGTTGAGTGCTTTAATGAGGTCAAAAAATACAGGAAAGGGTTGTGATGTCGATGTGAATTTATTTGATAATGCTATATCTCATCTCAGCTTTATTGCAGCTTGGCACCTAACAAAAGGTTATCAGCCTAAACGGTTTCCTGACTCGTCTCATCCTTCTATGATTCCATCTCAAGTTTTACCTACTAAAGATGGTTGGTTGGTTGTAATGTGCGCAAAGAACAAGTTCTACCAGAATTTAGTATCTATTTTGGGAGTGCCCGAATTGGCATTTGACGACAGGTTCTTAGATTATGAAGATCGATTGAAAAATAGAGACGTTTTAATACCAATTTTGAAAGAAATGTCGAAAAAGAAAACAACGTTGCAGTGGCTAGGGCTTCTTAAAGGTAATGTGCCTTGTGCTCCTGTAAANACTGTNGAAGAAGCTTTTAAAGATCCTCAAACGGTTCAAGATGAGATGGTTNTTGATGTGGAACATCCTGATTTTGGAANTGTCAGGCAGGTTGCTGGTCCGATAAAGTTTAGTGANTCGAATAAGATACATGTAAAAGCTCCTAAACTTGGGGAACACACTGATAAAATACTTGCCGAAAAGCTAGGTTTTACTCAAACTCAGATTGACAATCTGAGGGATGAAAAGGTGATTTGAAAATTGTAGGTTTATATGCATAATAGAAGTTAGAAATTTGTTCAATGTTTTATAAGGAAATTGATAAAAGGAATATAAATCTTGAATACAAATNTGCTATTTCATTTCGTAGAAATGGTATTGTNAACTTTTGAAGTGATGATGTAAATTNTTNACATGAAATATTTGAAAACCATAGGGATTAAATCAAATCAACCTGTAGGACGGGGGTTTTTGTTCCCGTACGATGTTTCATTTGCCAGTGATGGTAAGATTTTTGCGATAAATAGAAGTAGAGTCAANCAGAATTGGTCAAGTATCCATATTTTAACTTTTGATGAAGAATGGCTTGGGGATTTCGGTAGAGGTAAACTTATTTCTGATGATGATTATCATTTTGAGCTACCAGTTGCAATTGCATTTGATAGTAAGGATTTGTTGTATTTGACTGATGAGGGTTCAAATGAAATAAAGATTTTTGATGCTGAGGGTAAATTTGTGGATAGATGGGGTTCTGATGGATTCGATGGTGCCGGTTTTGATGGGCCGTCAGGGATAGCGATTGATAACGAAGATTGTTTATATGTTGTAGAGAGAAACAATAATCGGGTACATAAAATTTCTCCAGATGGCAGATCTATGTTGATGTGGGGAGAGTTTGGAACATCTGAAGGTCAGTTTAATATGCCGTGGGGAATAAGTTTAGATTCTGAAAACAATGTTTTTGTCGCGGATTGGAGGAACGACCGTATACAAAAATTTACTTCTGATGGCGAGTTTATTTCTGCGTTTGGAAAATCTGGGTATGGCGAGGGTGAGTTTAACAGACCATCTTCAGTGGTGGTTGATTCGAAGGGGAATATTATTGTAGCCGATTGGGGTAATGAAAGGATTCAAATACTTAATCCAGACGGTAGTTTCAAAATGTTTTTACAGGGTGAAGCTACTTTGTCTAAGTGGGCTTTAGAGTGGTTGAATGTTAATCTTGATGAATACGATGCTAGGAAAAAGTCGGACTTATATATAAAACAATTGCCTCCGCATTTAAGGACCCCTTACCATGTGGGTTCTCAGACCGAGCATCTGTTTTATGGCCCAGTTTCAGTCAAATTGGATTCTGAGGAACGATTATATATAACCGAACATAGCCGGGCTCGAGTACAGGTATATGAACAGAGTTAGAGTGATTGAATATATTTACAAGGGAGAATCAATATGAGTTCTGAAGATAAATTGATGATAAGTCATTTGCTAAGAAGAGCCGGTTTTGGTACAACTCCGGAGGAATTAGAAAGATATATATCTCTTGGCTATNAAAATACGGTAGAAGAACTTTTAAACCCAAAAAATCCAGGAAATATGTCTAATGACGTTATATTCAGATTGTTTCCTGAATATCATGCCTCAATAGGTCCTGATGCTCCCGCTAATTGGGCCTATAGAATGGTTACTACCCAATGTCCTCTTCAAGAAAAAATCGCTTTGTTTTGGCANGGTGTGTTTGCCACAGCATGCGACAAGCTTAATTACCCGCTAGTTGGTCTCAATCAGGTAGAAATGTTTAGGCAATCTGGATTTGGTAAATTTGATGATTTACTCGTAGAACTATCAAAAGATCCTGCAATGATTATATTTTTGGATAACCAGACCAACCATAAAGGNGCGATAAATGAAAATTATGGAAGGGAGATTTTAGAATTATTTTCTATGGGAGTGGGGAACTATTCAGAAGATGATATTAAAGAATGTGCCCGTGCTTTTACTGGTTGGACTATAGCTAATGCAGACTATATGGCACTCATGTCNCAAAANGATTCGATTTGGCCTTATAGCAGGATTTCATGGCATTTTGAATTTAGAGAAGATGACCATGATGATGGAGTCAAAACTTTNCTNGGAGAAACTGGAAGATTCAACGGGAATGATATTGTTGAAATTATTTGTAGACAAGATGCTACAGCAAGATTTGTAGCTAGGCATCTATATAACTTTTTTGTAGCTGATGAAGTTCCTGTACCTCAATGGGATATTACTCCTCCTAAAGAACCTNAAGCTATTGATGAATTAGTTCNGGCTTACTTTGAAAANGATCATGANATTCGTTCAGTGTTGNGANTTTTGTTTAANTCCGAATTTTTCAAAAAGGCTCAATTTGCTAAAATTAAAAGCCCTATAGAATTAGTTATTGGAACACTAAGATCCACTGGAGAATGTAGGACTCCTAGCATAGATATGGTGAGGGCTGTTGAAGAGGCGAATTATATGGGCCAATCGATAATGTATCCTCCGTCTGTAGAGGGTTGGCACACGGGTGAGGAGTGGATTACAAGNGGNTCATTAGTGAATAGAGTTAATTTTGCCTCTGACCANTTAGGTAATTTGGAGAATCCTGGTGTCGAAAATATTGTAGANCACATATTGGCGGAACATCATGATTCCATAACATCGGATCAACTCGTAGATAAGTGTTTAGATACATTAGGCCCCTTAAAGGTTTCTAAAGGAACGAAAGATTCTTTACTAGAANTTGCATCTAAAATAGATTCTATTGAGTCAAATGGACATTCGAGTAAACAAAAGGTCAAAGAATTGATTCCAGAACTGATTAAGATGATTGTTTCATCTAGAGANTATCAATTCGTATAGATTGGAAATATCCAAATTCACTGCACCAGAAACCTTATGACAAGTAATATATTTATTACTTANTTCTTATTAGGAACTTAAATAATTCTTCATATTTTCTTCACAATTAGCTCTTAAACTAATTTGTAAATTAAACTTTGCTTAAAATTNTCAAATGATAAGCAACAGTTTCAANTAACTGGAAATTCCGNTTNNAAGGAGGNNGGTAGNCATATGTTGAAATTAAATCAATGTCCTAGGTGCGATGGATCTCTTCAATTAGATTCAGATTATGATGGTTCATATGAGCTTTGTATACAATGTGGGTTTATGAGAGATTTGGATACTTCATCACTACATTCTCTACATGTTAACTTCTATCTTACTAAAACCAATTTGATGAAACGTTCTAAAAAACCAGCTTAGCAAATTTTAAGTGATATGTTTTTGCCATATTTGCAAAACTAATAAATATTTGATTGGGTAAAAATTTGGTAGATGCTAAGATTAGTTGATTATTAATATCAATGAGATTTAGGAAGTGGATTAGATATATTGATGAAGCGTAAGGCTAGGATTGTAATTATTGGCGCTGGTATTGTTGGTTGCAGTACAGCTTATCATTTATCTAAATTGGGTTGGTCTGATATTGTGGTTGTCGAACAGGGTCCATTGTTTGAAACAGGAGGTTCGACTTCTCATGCACCAGGGTTGGTTTTTCAAACGAATCCTGCAAGAACCATGTCTGTATTATCCCAAGACACTGTAGAACTTTACTCTAATTTGGAACTAGATGGTCAAGCCTGTTATTATCCCGTAGGAAGTATGGAGGTGGCATGGACTCCAGAGAGACTTGAAGAACTTAAGAGGAGAGTTGGGGTAGGGACTTCTTATGGTTTAAATACTCGTTTGATAAGTGCCAATGAAGCTTTGGAGCAGAACCCTTTTTTATCCGACAAAATACTTGGAGCAATGTTTGTAGAAAAAGATGGAATAGCTAAAGCGGTGCGTGCTGCTGAGGCAATGTCAACTTCTCGAATAACTAAAGATGCAGTTGATTTTTATGAATTTACAAAAGTTACTAACATAAACAGAATTGATGGTAGAGTTACTGGTGTAGAAACGGATAAAGGATCAATTCAAGCTGATATAGTCCTTTCTACTGCTGGAATATGGGGTCCTAAAATAGGTCAGATGGTTGGTATAACTGTTCCCCAAAGAGCATTACAGCATTGCTATGCAAAAACGGTTCCGCTTAAGGAATTGGAAGGTCATACTGAAGAAGTTACACACCCAGTATTACGACATCAAGATAAGGCTATGTATTTTAGGCAACAGGAAGATGTTTATGGAATTGGTTCCTATAATCATCCCGCTCTTCCAGTAATGGCAAATGACCTTCTTGATCATGAAGTAGCACCTGTAAGTCCATCTATAAAATCATTTACACCTGAACATTTTGAAGCAGGAAGGGTGGATACAGGTGATTTACTGCCAGTTTTAAAAGATATTGAATTAACATATAAAATAAACGGGATATTTTCTTTTACAGTCGATGGATTCCCGATTTTAGGTGAATGGCCTCAGGTCAAAGGTTTTTGGTCAGCTGAAGCTGTATGGATCACTCACGCAGGTGGTGTTGGTAAAATAATGGCTCAGTGGCTAGAGTCTGGTGACCCTGGAATTGATACCCATGAAATGGATGTCGCTCGTTTTCATCCTCATAACATGGATGAAAAATACATTGATATCAGAGCGTCGCAGCATTATGTTGAAGTTTACGATATTGTTCATCCTCTTCAGCAAATGGAAGAACCACGTAATATTAAGCTAAGTCCATTTCATAAAAGCCAGAAAGAATTGAAAGCGAGTTTTGTCGAGTCTTCAGGATGGGAAAGACCAAACTGGTTTGATTCAAACAAAGTACTACTAGAAAAAATTGACACATCACGATTTTTGAGGAGTGGTTGGGAAAATAAAGAATGGTCGCCTATCGCAATTGTTGAACACTTACAGACAAGGTCAAACGGTGGGTTATTTGACCTCACTTCATTTACAAAGATTGAAGTAACAGGTAAGGGTTCTTTAGACTTTTTGAACTACGTGTCATCTAATGATTTGGATAAACCTGTAGGCAAAGTAATATATACAAGTTTGTTGACCCAAAGCGGTGGAATAAAATGTGACCTGACAATAACTAGGTTGGAAGAAGAAAGGTTTTTGGTTGTGACTGGAGGNGGAATGGGTCTACATGATTTAAGNTGGNTTCGCAGTAAATTACCTGTNGNNTCNGATATAGAAATAAACGANGTATCTGATTCAATNNCANCTATTGGTNTTTGGGGNCCAAAATCAAGAGATTTGTTGCAAAAAATATCNNNTGTTGACCTNTCAAATNCTGCTTTCCCATATATGAGTTCNAANACAATATCAATAAGTGGAATTGANTGTTTGGCGTTACGTATNTCTTATGTNGGAGAACTTGGNTGGGAAATATATGGTCCAATAACGAAAGGTCAGATGTTGTGGGATAGTATTTATGGTCAAAGTGNCGAGTTCGGCATTGTACCAGTCGGTCTTGCTGCTTTTGAATCATTAAGAGTTGAAAAGGGATATCGGCTTTGGGGAAATGAATTAAGCACTGAATATAATCCTTACGAATCGGGTATTGGATTTGCTGTCAAATTGGATAAGGGAGATTTTATTGGCAGAGAAGCATTGATACAACATAATAAAAATGGATTAAAGAAAGTTCTGGCCTGCATCACATTTGATAAGCAGGGGGCTATTGTCATGGGTAAAGAACCGATAATGGTGGAAGATAAATGTATTGGATATGTTACCAGCGCATCTTATGGATATTCAGTTGATAAGGGGATAGTTTACGGGTATTTACCGGTTGAATATGCTGAGGAAGGAAGAAAAGTTGATATCATGTATTTCGGTAAATATTACAAGGCTACTGTTTCTAAAGAGCCACTTTTTGACCCAAAACATTTAAGGTTGAAAATCTGATATTGGGGGACTTAATTTGAGCAACAAAGATATTTTAAAAAGATTAGATGAAGGTGTTGTATTGGGTGATGGTGGATATATTGTCGAACTTGAACAAAGAGGATATGTAGTAACTGGAGCATTCACTCCGGAGATTTCATTGATTTATCCTGAAGCCGTTAGGGAATTGCATTTTGAGATGAAATTGGCAGGGTGTGAGGTTTTACAGGTGATGGCATTTTATGGAAGCAGGGAAAAGTTAAATACAACAGGTTACGGGGATAAAGTTTTTGAAATCAATTCAGCTGCTACAAATATAGCGAAAGAAGTGGCTGGAGATGAATTGTTCGTTGCAGGTGATTTAAGCACCACTTGGATGTGGGATAAGGATGATAATAAAAACGATAGCCTAGTGGCAGATATGTTTGATGAACAAATAAATGCTCAGAAAGGTGTTGATTTCGTTATAGGGGAACTTTTTTTCAGCTTGGGTGAAGCTCTCATATGCCTTGATAGGATTAAAAAGAAATCAGGTGTTCCGTCTATGATAACCATGTCTTATCGTGCTAATAATGTAAGTGGTGATGGATTTACTGCTGCAGAATGTGCTCGACAATTAAACAAAGCCGGTTGTGACATAGTAGGGATAAATTGTATGAATGATCCTGAGCATATGTATCCATTAATAAAAGAAATGAGATCAAGCTTTGATGGATATTTTGCTGCGCAGCCTGTTGCTTATAGATGTACAGATGAAGTGCCATGGTTTACCGGACAACCTGGCTTTCCAGATAAGTTAGAACCGTTTCATATAAACAGATTTGAATTAGGGCAGTTTGCAACCAAGGCTAAAGACATGGGAGTGAATTACATTGGAGGTTGTTGTGGCTGCAAGGCAACTCATATGCGTGAAATGGCTAAAGTCTTAGGCAAGTATGAGGATGAAAGTAATTGGAAAAAAACTGGTTCCGCTATGAGTGAGACAGAATATAGTAAAGACGTAAGAAATTCACAATAGAAGATTATTCTAGGCGTATTTCCCTAAATTCTACCTTATTAGAAGCGACAAGATTTTTGATTTCCCTTTGAGTTTTTGATAATTTGCTGCTGGCGGTTTTGAACTCTACTAATACTATGCGGTCATTTTCAAATTGAATCCCATCTATTGGATTACCTAAGAACTTGAATCCACTTGGGTTCCACGGATACAAGTCCAATAATGGCATGAATTGTTCGGTTAGTTGCCCATATTTAGTGCTTTGGCTTCTATTTCGGAACCTTTCCTTGGAGAGGTTTTTGTAAAGCTTTGAATTTATTAATAACGATGCTATGAGCAGCAAGAATAAAATTAGTATTATCCACCATGCATATTGAGAATCCATTTAATTCCTCCGTGAGATATTAATTTTACTTAACTGTTATTATAAAATATCTATGTATAACTTTTGTTTGCATAGGAGATCAAATTGAGATTTGGGTTTGTAAAAATATTAAGTATTGTTATTTTATTTAATTTGATTATGGCAGGATGTTCAAATTCTGAAAACCATTTTGATAATATCGATTCCAAGATTGAGGTTTCCGTCGAGAAAGTTGGAGATAAACTTCAGCCTAAGGATATTAAAGTCAAACATAAACAGGACGTTACAATAAATATCAAATCTGACGTTGACGGAACACTTCATGTTCACGGTTATAATTTAGAAAAAGATTTGAAGTCAGGTGAAAAAGCTGAAATAAGTTTGGTAGCAGACGCTACTGGACGGTTTCCGATAGGGTTCCATGTATCCGATTCTAAATCCCAAGATAATCATGGTCACGATGACGATGGTAATGGCCACGAAGAAATGATTATTGGAAATTTTATAGTAGAGCCTAACTAATGAAAAAATATTTTTATGGGTTAGGAATATTAGCCTCTTTAAGTTTTGGGCTGTTAAATGTTTCTAAGATTCAGGCGCATGGATTTGGAGAACGTTATGACCTTCCTATTCCGTTAGGGTTTTTTCTGATAGGAGCTTCTCTAACGATTATTCTATCGTTTGTTGTGATTGGGCTTTTTGTTAATTATGCTCATAAAAGGCGTGATTTTGTTCCGACTCGTACTTTAGTGGGTACCCATGCTTTGCAATCTACCAGCATGAAAATTATTGGTGCTTTGATAAAGTTATGTGCTGTATCAATATTTGTACTTTTGTTGGCTACGGGGTTATTCGGTTCGAGAAATCCTTCCGAAAATTTCTCTGTGATATTTGTATGGATAATTTGGTGGGTTGGTTTTGGTTTAGCTATTCCGATAATTGGAAATTTTTGGGCATCAATAAATCCTATCACTATTATTTTTGATGCGATTTACTTCATCTTGTCCAAAAACTGTGGAATTAATAAAAGATGTAAGGGATTGAGACATAAATATAATTGTCCGAAATATAGTGAGTTCAATTTTGCACCTTACCCACCTGTACTGAAATATTGGCCGATAGTTTTTTGGTTTTTACTTTTTGCATGGATTGAAAACAGCGGATATGGAGCATCACCGGAAGACCTGGCAAGGTGCGTTATTTTATATACAACGGTATCAGTTATTGGAATGTTGATTTATGGCAGGGATATTTGGTTGAGTAGAGGGGAAGTTTTTAATGTTTACTACAATATAATGGGGTCATTTGGATTTCTTGAATTTGAGCGAGACGAACATGGGTCTTTGGTAAATATCAATATTCGGCCTCCCATAGTCGGGTTGTTGAAACTACAAACAGGAAGTATCTCTTTTGTTGTTTTTCATATCATCTTATTAGCAACTATAACTTTCGATGGTCTTTCTGAAACATTTATCTGGTATGAAGCTATTGATTTATTTGTTCCTGTTTTCGGACTTACCGGTTTAGAATTTCTTGGTCTTATTTTTATGCCAGCAGTATTTTTCCTAGCATATTATGTGTTTTCATGGGTTATATATTTAGTCGCTGGAGAAATGAATTTAAATAAGATATTGACTGTTTTTGTATTTGCTTTAACCCCAATAGCGATTGCTTATCATATAGCGCATTATTTTTCTTATATAGTTATTACAGGTCAAATGATAATACCCCTAATATCTGATCCATTTGGATTTGGATGGGATATATTCGGTACCGCAGCTTACACAACAAATATCGGACTTATAAATGCGAAGATGATTTGGTATTTATCAGTGATAACTATTGTGTTGGGGCATGTATTTTCAATATTGATTTCCCATGTCAAATCGACTGGATCTTATTCCAAGAGGTCTTTAGCCACTAAAAGTCAATATCCAATGATGATACTTATGGTTTTTTATACCGCGTTGAGTTT
>PAVC01000058.1 GCA_002713885.1 Fidelibacterota bacterium | reverse complement strand
CTACGGTAGGCTCATTTGTTGTATCTGAACATCTTTCAATTAGTGATTCATTCAAGCTGATTGAATCACTAATTGAATATGCAAAAGAAAACAAATTTGATGGAATTAGATTGACGCTGCCTCCTATATTTTATCATAATCGTGCTTCTCACTATATTGATTATTCATTACTAAAACATGGATTTGAGTATGTTAAGCGTGAAGTAACCAGTACATTATTTATTGAATCTGACAAAGACAGCATACTAAAAAAATTTAGACCATCTCACGCCAGAGCTGTAAGAAAGGCTGAAGACATAGGTGTTGAGATCAAAATTACGAATCGGGTCGAGGAGTTTTATAATATTTTAAAAGAAAATTTAAAAATTAGACATGGTGTTAATCCGACTCATACGTTAAAAGAAATTTATAAGCTTATTGATCTTTTCCCGGACTCGATAAATCTTTTTGGTGCCTTTTATAAAGGAGAAATGATAGCTGGTGTATTAAACTTTATAATCAAAGATGATGTAGCACTTGCTTTTTATATAAGTCATAAGGAAGAGTCTCAAGAGTTAAGACCTTTAAATATTTTATTTTATTCTATTTTTAATTGGGCGCTCAAAGAAAAAATAAAAGTATATGATTTTGGAATTTTTACTGTAGATGGTAATCCAAATATGGGCCTAGGTAGGTTTAAAGAGAATTTTGGGGCAAGCGGTATTTTCAGAGATACTTTTCAAATCACACTATAAGAAAAATGTCAATAAAAAGCCTAGGAAAAGAGTCATTGATCTATGGCACGGGTCACGTGCTGGCACGCTTGATTACATTTTTACTTCTACCAATATATACTCATGTTTTTTCTCCTGAAGAATATGGTGTGATCTCATTGGCATATGCATTTATGGGTTTTTCATTAATGTTGTATCGTTATGGAATGGACACTGCATTAATGAAATATTCTGTCCAATTAAATGGTGATGATAAAACAGCGCATATTTCTTCTATTTATGTTTTGCAATTATTTAGCTCTATAATTTTTTCTGCTATTTTATATTTTGTTAAGGATTTTGTTTCTGAACCTGTTATGGGCATAAAAAATCCCGACTGGATTATCATTCTATCTGGGATACTTATTTTAGATAATCTATGGAACCATCATGTGTTATTGCTCAGGTCAGAGAACAAACCAGGTTTGTACATATTTTTTAATCTCGGGAATGTTATCCTAACAATGATGTTTAACATTATATTAGTAATTAAATGGGAGCTAGGTATTGAGGGGGTATTACTATCCAATCTAATAGTATCTGGTATTATTTTTATTCTATCACTTCCAATCATAATTAAAAGAATAAATATATCTCTAATAAAATCAAAGATCTTGAAGGATATTATAAAGTTTGGACTGCCGTTTTTACCAGCGGGGGTATTCACAATGATTATGGAACTTTCTAATCGTTATATCCTTGATTGGTTCGAGGGCACTCATGCAGTTGGACTGTTTTCTGCTGGATACAAATTAGGAATATTTGGCCTGATTGTAGTTATGGGGTTTAACATGGGTTGGACACCATATTTCTTAAAACGGATTAAAGAAGAAAATGCTAAAATAGAATTCTCTTATATCGCATCCTTATTTCTTGGCCTACTAGGTTTTGTTGTAATAATAATATCTATTTGGGTTCCTGAAATAATNCGNNTNAATATTGGTTCAANCTATTTAATCGGNGANAATTTCTGGGGNGCAGAAAAANTTGNNGCAATTGTCTTAATTGGTTATTTCTTTTTTGGCACGTATGTGATTCAATTACCCGGGGTTTATGCAAATGAGTTAACAAACTGGATACCTATGTTTAGAGGGATTGGGGCAGTTACAAATATTTCTTTGAATATAATATTAATTCCTAAATATGGTGTCCTTGGTTCTGCTTGGGCAACGGTTGTTGCTTTTCTTTTTATGTCACTTTCAGTTTTTATAAAACTATTTAATATATACTATGTTAAATACAATTGGGCTGCCNTGTGTTATCCAGTTCTGTTTATGTTAATAATATTTTTCCCGATCCATTCTTTAGTCTCTCGGTTAATTATTGCTATCTGTTATGTCGNTGGCTGGTATTTTTTAGCAATAAATAATAATGAGANAATGATGATTAAAGGTTTATTTAGTTGATAGTTGTTGTATCATGTTCCCATTACCCAGATGATGAAAGGATTTATCATAAGGAAATAAAGAGTCTTTCAGAAAAAAAGTTCAAGATAAACTACTTTACCCTTTCAGACTCTGAGGTGCTTTTATCCGATAAATATATAAATCATANAAATTATAGTAGATCAAAATATTCTATTAATGAGTATATCAAATTGATTGAACTCAAACTTAGTAAANTGCGGACTAAGGTAATTCATATTCATGAGCCCGAGTTATTTCCACTNGCAATAAATGTAAAAAAAATATCTGGTGCAAAAATTATTTATGACGTTCATGAAGACTATCCTTCTATGATTTATACTTTTTCAAGATGGAATAAATATATAAAGTACTTAAAAGCAAAGTATTGGGTTTTGAAAGANAGATTGTTTCTATCGTATGTGGATGAGGTAATTATTGCTAGCCCAACTATAATTAACTCTGGTTTTAAAGCTCAAGGTTTTAATCCAATTTTATTAGAAAATTTTCCATTAAATAAGTTTTTAGATGGCATTGATATTAGTACTAAGCGAAAAAATTCANTTATTTATCACGGTAACTTTGGTCCAGAGAGGGGCATAATTGAACTGGTTAAAGCTATGTCTAGTGTTATCAAAAGTATCCCAGATATTTCTTTGTCTTTATTCGGCGGTTTTAGAACCAGTGAGTATAAATATGAAGTAAATAGTATGATAGATTCCTTAGGGCTTAGGAGTTATATAAATCTAGAAGACCATATATTACACAGGGATATTTGGGAACAGCTTGGAAAAAATATGATAGGTGTAATCCCATTTAATGATAACCCACTTACACGAATTAACACACCAACAAAGCTTTTTGAGTTTATGGCAGCTGGNTGTCAATTGGTTATGCCTGACCTTCCCACTATAAAAAGATTCGATATTAAAGGGGCTAAATATTTTAAAGCAGGAGATATTAATGGCTTAGCAAATGCAATAATAGAGGCGNTTAATAATATCAATAAAGAGGATATCAGATATAATCAAGAAAAAATTAATTCTGTTTATAACTGGGAGGNTAATTGTTATAAACTAATAAAATTGTATNATAGGGTATTATCATAAAAATACTATATATATCTCCAGAAAATACCGTTGGAACAATGAGTTTATGGAAAAAAGCTCATGAAATGAATGGAAATGAATGTGACTTAATTACCCTTTATCATAACCCAAGTCAATCTNATGCAGGAATATGTTTAAATCTTCCCCTAATATCCACGGGCTCATGGTATCTAAAATACAGACACCAATATTACAAATATTATAGAGGGGAGCTAGGGGATTACCAAGAGAAGGAAGGATTCCCTCCAACTTGGGAGCCAAACTCATTATTTGAAAAATTATTTTTTATTACAAGAGATTGGATTTGGCATTACTATATTGATCCAGCTATAAATAAATACAATTTATTTGACTACGATATCTATCATTTTGAATGGGGCCTGGATTTATATAGAGACTGTAGGTTTGCCAAGAAATTATCAATAAAAGGGAAGCCGATTATATGTACTTATCACGGGCAGGATATGAGAACTCGGGGGGTAGTTAAAGGNATGGATAAGATCAGCAATCTNAATCTAACCAGTGAGTTAGATCTTTTAAATAAACATCCAAATATTAATTATTTGTTTTTGCCTTTTGAAACGGAAAATTATAAAATAGAAAAAAAGATCTCNNCGCCTTTAAGAATATGTCACAGCCCTACAAATAGATATTATAAAGGGAGCGATGATATTATTGAAATTTGTAATGATCTAGATAAAGATGGTCAAATAGAATTTGTGTTAATTGAGGGTAAAACTCACAATGAAGTACTTGATATAAAAAAATCATGCGATATTTATATAGATCAAATCCATAATCGTGGTGGCTGGGGATATGGGATGAACTCAGTTGAGTCTTTGTCTATGGGCCTAGTTTGNTTAACGGAGTTAGTAGAAGAATACCAAAATTTTATTCCTGATCATCCTTTTATTATGATCACGAAAGAAAGTCTTAAAAAAACGATATTAGAATTAATACAAAACGAAGAACTTTTGATTAATAAAAAAATTGAAAGTAGAGAATGGGTAAAAAAATATCATAGTATCTCAAGCGTAGCCAAGTCTCTATATTCGTATTATGAAGAAAAGTCATGGATAAAATAGTATCGATTGATATTATTATTTCTTGTTACAATGTTGAACAAACCATTGAAAAATGCATAATGAGCTTATGTTCTCAATCTTATCCAAAAAATAAATATCACTGTTATTTTGTTAATGATGCTTCTACAGATAAAACAGGAGAAATACTGGATAATTTTAGTGGAGAAAAAAGTATAATAATTATTCACCATGAGAAAAATAAAGGTTTATCTGCAGCGCGAAATAATGGAATTATTCAAGGCAATTCAGAATTGATTGCTTTTTTAGATGGTGATATGATGGTTGAAAATAATTGGATAGAATCNTTTTTACCTTATTTTAGTAAAAACACTATTGCAGTTATGGGTGATAATATTCCTCCTTCAAACGTGAAATTAAATCCGATGGAAAAATATTATTTTGGCAACAATAGAGGAGCTCGTCAGTTTAATGATGGTGATAATGTATCATTCCAATATATGCTTTATGGAAATGCTATGATAAGAAGAAATAGTCTGATTGAATGTGGATTGTTCGATGAAAATATTACAAAATATGGTGGTGAGGATACGGATCTATCAGCGAAAATTTGGGATAAGCATCCAAATTCTTTTATTTTTTCAAAAAATTCGACNGCGATTCATTTTCATAGGCGCACACTTAAAGGATTTTGTTTATCAATGAATATATATGGGAAATATAATCTTCCTGTTCTGATGAAAAGATATCCTCATTATGAAAAAGAACTTGGCGCNGATTGGATATATTCAATAAAAGGATATTTATTATTTAATNCAATATTGTACTTGATTATTAAATCAATTTATTCTGTTATGCCATTACAGATATTNATTAGATATATGGTAATTCATTCTGTNGTCACNGGGGCACGGGATTCGAAATAATTTCAAAAAAACTAATTATAAAAATATAAATTATAAATATAAATATTGGAAATGCCCTGAATATTTGTAAATTCCCNNCAAGTAAAGGGATTGACCCTGGTAAAAACTACATACCAATGGACAATCAATTAATAAAAGGATAGAATTGGTTTCTATTCTTAATTTAAAAATCAAACCAAGGAGGTATTGGCATGGCTGATGTAAATGCAACCGTACAAAATGCTGCNGCTGGAATTGTTGGCGTGATAAAAGCACTAATTGTGTTATTTGTTTTCGTTAACATCATTTATTCCACAGGATTTGACCCAATAGGTGGAATCGTAGACCTAGTAAATACATTTCTAGATGGCGGGTTTGCAGGACTGCTTGCTTTGCTAGTCTTTCTCTCGTTTCTAGGATAAACAATCAAATAGGGCCAATAAGGAGTTTCTTGTTTGGANCTCCTATGCACGCCTTTTGACAGGAGGAAAATATGCTCAAAGGTGGATTTGAAACCCTCAACGAGTGGCTTGGAATCGCAACTGATTTACTCAAGTCTCTNGTCGTTATTGGAATCGTTGTCGGTATCCTGTTTGATGACTTTTTCGGTGTGATTGAAGGCCTAGGACGAGTGATGGCGCAGTTTGGCGANGCAGGACTGGCAGGACTCTTAGCACTAATGATACTCGTGATGTGGTACGAAAAAAAGTAAACTGGCATTNATGCCANAAAATTGCGCCTCAATNNNTNTTGNGGCGCAATNACTTTTAAATATATAATCTNAGTTTTTATCANNTAANAACCTANAATCTTTNTNGTTTCTTGATTCTAAGNNATNATTCAAAANTNANTTCTAATTATTATTAGCACTTATACTGATGATACTCCTCTACATTATAATAAATTATATTAATTATAGATAATAAAGAATTTGTTAAGCCGAGACTTAAAATGACTATATCGAGATTAATATATATATTGATACTTTTTTCAGCTATTTTATTTGCAGATATAAAAGTATTAAATCAATCAACTTCTAAAGACTTCATAATTAAAACATTAAAGGGGGAAAAAAAGATATATATCTCTACACGAGATCTTGTCTCTGCTTTATCATCTCGACTATATGAAAATCTGGATCGAAAAAAATTAGTTTTATATATTTCTGGGAAAAGAATTAAAATAACAGCTGGCACTAGTTTTTTGGTTATCGATGACGTGCCTTATCAAATGATAGATATAGTTCAAGAATACAATGGTGATTTTTATCTACCCGCAGAAAATTTCTTTGAAATCTTAAGAAAAACTGCCGTCCCCGGATTATCTTTTGATAATAGAAAAGAGATTCTCAATATTGATATTGTAAGTTATAGTATTAAGTCATTAAAAATAGAGCAAAAATCTAATGGTACTATTGTTCGTATAAATACTCAAAAGTCTTTTTCGGATCGCGATATTAGTTCCTTTATAAATAAACATGGGTGGTTTTATATAACTATTGTTGGCGGCATAGTAGACACTTCTGTTTTAAATAAAACAATAACTAGCGGAATAATACATAGAATTGAGTCCGATCAGATAAACGAAACTGCCCAAATAGCGTTAAAGCTCAGGTCTAATGTAATAAGCCACGAGTGGTATCAAAATCATGACCCTAATGAAATTGTTATCACACTAAGAACCGCTTTAGACAACAACTTAAATCGTATAAAAAAAGCTAAAGAGCGTTGGAAANTAGATACAATTGTACTTGATGCTGGCCATGGGGGTAAAGACCCTGGTACTACCGGTAAATATGGGACAAAAGAAAAAGATATTGTTTTAGATATAACAAAAAGAGTTGGGAGGTTGTTAGAAAAAAACACCGGTATAAAAGTTGTCTATACTCGTACTGAGGACATATGGATTCCTCTGTGGAAGAGAAATAAAATTGCTAATGAGGCGGGGGGGAAAGTATTCGTGAGTATTCATATTAATTCAAACCCAAATAGAAAAATAAAAGGTTTTGATACTTATTTCTTTTCATCTGCTTATAGTGCAGAAGCGATTGAAGTAGCCGCTAGAGAAAATTCAGTTATAGAGTTTGAAGAAAAAAAAATAAACTATGAAAAACTATCTATGGAAAGAAAAATAACTGCGACAATGGCGAGCAGTATGTTTTTAAAAGAAAGCGAGGGGCTAGCAGCTATAATCCAAGAAGAATTAGATAAAATATTGAGTACCCCAAATAGAGGTGTAAAACAAGCAGGTTTCTATGTTCTTTCCGGTGCGAGTATGCCATGTGTTTTAATTGAGGGCGGTTTTGTATCTAACCCAAGTGAGGAAAAGAATTTGAAATCCCCAGCGTACAGGAAAAAACTTGCTAAAGGTATTTATAAAGCTATTTTGAAATTTAAATCATCAAGAGAAAAATTGTTAGTTGAGGAATAAGGTTGGATAATAGACCCATAGGTGTTTTTGATTCTGGATTAGGAGGCCTAACAGTTGTAAGGGCACTAAAAAAATTACTTCCTAATGAATCCATAATATATTTTGGTGATACTGCTCGTTTACCGTATGGTGTAAAAAGTAATGATTTGGTTAAACAATATTCTATACAAATCACAAAATTTTTAATTCAAAAAGATGCAAAAATAATTATTATCGCATGTAATACAGCGACGGCAACCGCATTAAATATTTTAAAAAGTAAGTTTAGCTTGATTCCAATAATTGGCGTAATTGAACCTGGCGTTGAACATGCGATCTTAAAAACAAATAATAAGAATATTGGTGTTATAGGAACAATCGCAACAATTAGCTCTGATGCCTATAAAGAATCTATCAAAAAAATAGATTCAGAGATTGATGTTATATCCAAAGCTTGTCCCCTATTTGTNCCTTTTGTCGAAGAAGGATGGACTGACGGCGCTGCAATTAGTGAAATAACTGCACATTATTTATCTATATTTAAAAACAATGTAGACACATTGATACTNGGTTGTACCCACTATCCTTTGTTAAAGAATATAATATCTAAGGAAACAAAACATATTANACTTGTTGATTCTGCTTCTGCTGTGGCAAAAAATGCCTACAAAANATTANAAAAAAATAGTTTATTNAATATGGATGATAAATCAGGAGTTTTACAATGTTATGTAACTGATTTGCCAATGCGATTTGAGGAACTAGGCAATATATTTCTTGGTTCAGAGATTAATAATATACATTTGGTAAATGACCTCTAATATTGATTTAGTCTTAAAAGAATTATTTGGGCTACAGCGTTTAGGGATTAAGGTTGGTTTAGAACATACAGAAGAATTATTAGATAATATTGGTAATCCTCACTCGNACCTAAAATTTATACATATTGCTGGTACAAATGGCAAAGGAAGTACATGTGCAATTCTTAACAAGATATTAATTGAACATGGAATGGTTGTGGGGCTATATACNTCACCTCATCTGGTTCGGTTTAATGAAAGAATTCAGGTAAATAATGAAAAAATTTCTGATNCGGATATTGCTCTGTTTATGAATCACCATATTAACCAAATAAAAAATATACAAACTACTTTTTTTGAAACNACTACAGCTATGGCTTTTGATTATTTTAATAATAAATCTNTTGATATTGCAATTATTGAGACGGGCCTTGGTGGCAGGCTAGACTCAACTAATGTTATTTCTCCAACAGTATGTGGGATATCATCAGTTTCACTCGACCACATGGATATTTTAGGTGATACAATTCAGAAGATAGCCAAAGAAAAAGCTGGTATTATCAAGGATAATATTCCCATCGTAACCTTTGATCAAAATAAATTTGTAATAGACATAATTAAAAAAACAGCAGCACAAAAAAATGCGGTACTAACTATTATAAAAAATAGTGATATAGAATTACTTTCATTTGATAATCAAGGTACTTCATTCAAGTATAAAAATTATACGATTAACCTACCCTTAAGAGGTGAACATCAAATTTTAAANTGTGTTTTAGCCATTAATCTTGCAGAAATTATTATAAATGATATTGATCAAGATAAAGTAAANAAAGCAATTATTAATACATCATGGTCAGGAAGAATCGAAAAATTAACTAAAAAAGATATTTATTTTGATGTGGCACATAATTATGATGGTATCAAGGCAATGATAAACACGGTTAAGAGTAATCATCCCCAAAAAAAATTATTTGGTTTGTTTTGCATTAAGGGGGACAAGAATATGAATTCTATCAGTGATTTAATAAGAGAAAGTTTTCATCAAATTATTATTTGTCAGGATAAAAATAAATACTTATTAAGCGTTAATAGATTGTCAAAAATATTAGATAAACAAAGAATTAATTATTTATCGGTTAGTTCCGTTAAAGAAGGAATAAACATAATAAAGAATATTAACGTGAAAGAGTCTGTGGGATTAATATTTGGTAGCCATTATCTTGCTAGAGAGGTTTATAATGAATTTGGAAAAGACTTTGACAAAACATACAATTAAATGTAAGTTATATNATCTATCAAAATCCCCGGTAGAGTTTTAATATATATTTTTTTAAATGAAGTATTAGGGAATTATTTATGGATTTAAGCGAACTACAAGCCTTACGTATTCAGGAATTATCTGAATTGGCTAAATCATTAAACATAGCTGATAATATATCAGGGCTTAATAAACAGGAGCTAACTGTAAAAATATTAGAAGCACAAGCAAAAAAAGATGGTTCTGTTTTTGCCAAAGGNGTATTAGAGGTAATGCATGATGGCTATGGATTTTTGAGGTCTCCAGACTTTAATTATTTGCCAGGACCTGATGATATATATGTAAGCCCATCTCAGATAAAACGATTCAGATTAAAAACTGGGCACAAAGTGTCAGGACAGATTCGCCCACCAAAATCCAAAGAAAGNTTTTATGCATTGCTTAAAGTTGAATTAGTCAATGATCAGCCAATTGAAAAATTNAAAGATTGTATATTATTTGAAAATTTTACTCCCTTATATCCGGAAAAAAGATTTGTTCTTGAAACAGATGAAAAAAATATCTCNATGAGAATTTTAGATTTAGTNTCTCCAATAGGAATGGGTCAAAGAGGATTAATTGTTGCGCAGCCAAAAACTGGNAAGACGGTTCTTTTACAAAAAATTGCTAATGCAATCAGTAAAAATCATCCTGACACTAAACGTATTGTTTTACTCATTGATGAAAGGCCGGAAGAAGTTACAGATATGAAACGAAATGTGGATGCTGAGGTGGTTAGTTCTACATTTGATGAACCACCTGAGCGTCATGTAGCTGTCTCTGATATGGTACTCCAAAAAGCTAAGCGTATGGTCGAGTTCGGAGAAGATGTTGTTATTCTTCTTGATAGTATTACAAGGCTTGGAAGAGCACATAATGCTGTAATTCCTCATAGTGGGAAAATTCTTTCTGGTGGAGTCGACTTCAATGCTTTAAAAAAACCGAAACAGTTTTTAGGGGCTGCTAGGAACACTGAAGAAGGTGGCAGTCTAACAATTATTGCNACTGCACTTGTTGACACTGGAAGTAGGGCAGATGAAGTGATTTTTGAAGAATTCAAAGGGACCGGCAATATGGAACTGGCTCTTGATAGACNTTTAAGTGATCGTAGGATTTATCCTTCTTTTGATATTATTAAATCAGGCACAAGAAAAGAAGAACTACTGTTGAGCCGTAAAGAATTAGGCAGAATGTGGATTTTGCGAAAGTTAGTGAACGATATGAAGGTTGATGAGGCTATACAATTTTTAATTGATAGAATAAAACGAACAAAATCAAATAATGAATTCTTAGATACAATGAGCCAATAATGACNAATGATATCTTTAGCTTGTTAAGAAATGGAATCCNNTCTTTCTGAATCNNTTGTAATTTGTCTTACCGCAGACAAACCTGTACGAAAAACACCATACCAAGTAAAAGGTGTTTTTATGAAACAGTTTTCTGATGAAAAAATAGTNCCATTTTTAAATGGTAANCTTAGAAATAAGTATCTATATCCACGAGTACAAGTAAAAATATTAAATGAACAAATTTATATTGTTGGTATCAAAGAGGGTGTCAATCCAGTTCNATCACTTATAGATAATATTAGATCATTTAATTTTGGNAACATTACTATCAATATAGAAAAATATGATATTGAAGAAAATAAAGATCAGTTTACTACCACTGAAAAATTATTAAGATATAAATTTATTACGCCATGGNTTGCATTAAATAAAAGCACGNGTGGTAAATATCGATTTTTAACAGATCAAGAAAAGNCACTGTTTTTAAATCAGNTACTCGGAAAAAATTTATTATTTATTGCAAANGAGTTGGGCTTCGATATCAAAAATAAAATNTTCACAAAAGTTANTGTTAATAATCTAATNCCTGAAAAAATAGATGAAAATGGATGGGGTGCCTTCACTGGTGAATTNAAAACTAATTTTCTTCTACCTAGCTATATAGGGCTTGGAAATGGAATCACTAGAGGATTTGGGACTCTTTTTAGTTTGAACAATTCCAACGGCTTAATACCTGAAGCCTCAAAAGAAAAAACGGAGGAATATATAGAAGAAGAAATAAATGAAGAAGATGAGGACATTACATTTGTTACAATAAAAGATGTACCGGCTATCAATAAAAGGAAAAAACAGAAAAAACGACCGGCTCATCATAAAAAAATAAAAAAAAATAAAAACCAAAGAATAACCAAAAACAGACATAGTATAGAAAAAAATAATTCTAATAATAGCAATACTATAGATACAAATGATGATTCTAGATTTAATTCAGAAGAATATCATCAAAAACAACATGATTTATGATTGTAGCAAATAGAGTTGAAAATATTAAGCCATCATTTACCTTACAAATGGTGACTAAAGCAGCAGAAATGCGCTCAAAAGGTATTGACGTAATTAATTTTTCTGTTGGAGAGCCAGATTTTAATACTCCAAAGCATATTCGTCAAGCGGCGAAAGATGCATTAGATCAGGGATATACAAAATATACCGCAGGATCTGGGATGATAGAGTTTAGAGAGGCAATATGTACTAAGCTAAAAAGAGAGAACGGAATATCCTATACGCCATCTGATATACTTGTATCTAATGGCGAAAAACAAAGTTTATTTACAGCTTGTCAGGCTATTTTTAATTCTGGAGATAGCGTTATAATTTTTTCTCCGTATTGGGTATCGTTTCCGGAGTTCGTAAAAATGGCAGAGGCTAAGCCTGTTCTAGTCGATACACTACCAGATAATAATTTTGAGCCTGACTTTTCTGATCTAGAATCAAAGACAAACTCAACAATAAAAGGTGTGATTATAAACTCTCCATCAAACCCGACCGGAGGAGTTTGGAGTAATGATGCTATAGTGAACCTGTTAAAATTAGCAAATGAAAAAAACTGGGTAGTTATATCAGATGAATGTTATGAAAGGTTAATCTATGATGGTGAGTTTATAAGCGCAGAAAAATTAAATCAAACACACAATATAGGAGCCACAGTAGTCACGTGTATGAGTTTATCAAAGACATATGCCATGACAGGATGGCGGATAGGTTATGCTGCTGGACCAAATAAAATAATAAAGGCAATGTCAAAAATACAAGGTCAGGCTACGTCATGTGCTAATTCAATAGGACAAAAAGCTGGGATAACTGCATTACTTGGCGATCAATCGTGTGTGGAAGAGATGAAAAATGCATTTCTAAAAAGACGTGATTTAATGGTTGAATTGCTAAATGATACATCAGGCCTAAAGTGTGCTACGCCGAGCGGTGCTTTTTATGCTTTTCCAGATTTTAGTGCATACTTAAATCGTATGGGAAACAATAAATTATTAAAGGACACATTTGATATTTCAGAGTATATTCTCGACTCTGTTCAGGTCGTTACTGTTCCAGGAGATGGCTTTGGTGCCTCAGGGCATATAAGATTTTCATATGCGACAAATAGAGAAATAATTAAAGAGGGTATTGATCGTGTTAGAAAAGCCCTTCGTATGATTGAGGAGTAGAAAATGAAAAAAGATATTCACCCAGAAAATTATAGACTGGTGGTGTTTAAAGACACATCCTGTGACTATTCATTTTTAACAAAATCTACTGTGGACACCAAAGATACTGTTATTTGGGATGATGGAAACGAATATCCTTTATACAATATAGAAATTTCAAATAAGTCTCATCCATTTTTCACTGGTCAACAAAATCTAGTTGATACTGCAGGAAGAATAGAAAAATTTCAAAAGAAATACGGTAGAAAATAGATTATTAATATCATATTATAGCTCTATCAATAATTGATAATTGATAGAGCTATTTTTTTATAATGAAGCGACTATTATTAATTTTATCCATGAAGCCAAATATTTTGGTCGGCGGGCAAGCTGTAATAGAAGGTGTAATGATGAGAGTCCCTGGTGCCTACTCCACTGCTGTACGCTGTCCTAATGGAGATATAAGGATTAAACGAAAAGAATTTTCTTCTATAACTGAACGCTCCATTTTATGGTCTAAACCAATATTTAGAGGTATTGCATCACTATATGAGGCAATGAAAATGGGAATGTCAACGCTCCAATGGTCTGCAGATATCAGCTATCCTGAAGAGAGTAGCGAAGGAATATTATCTAAAATTATGGATTTCATAACCACTATATTTTCCATTATACTCGCTATATCTTTGTTTATGGTGCTCCCAATGTGGCTTACAACAAAGTTATTGTCTATTGAAAAAGAAGCCTTATGGTTCAATCTTTCTTCTGGAATATTTAGGATAATATTTTTTGTGGTTTATCTATTTTTAATTTCAAAGATTAAAGATATTGCCAGACTATTTCAGTATCATGGAGCTGAACACAAAGTAGTATATAATTTTGAATCTGGTAATGATTTATCAATAGCAGAAGCACAATCATTCCCGACACAGCATCCGAGATGTGGTACTAGTTTTATGTTTATTGTTTTATTATCAGCTATATTCGTTTTTGCGATTGTTGATACTATTATTATTTATTATTTCGGGACTATATCTTTATCTACAAGGCTATTATTTCATTTACCATTAATTCCTCTAGTATCTGGAATCGGTTATGAATTAATAAAAATTACATCAAAAAATGATCTTTTAATTTTTAGGATACTTAAAGCTCCCGGGATATTGTTACAAAATATTACTACTAAACAACCTGATGATAAAATGATTGAGGTTTCAATCGCAGCCTTAAAAGATGCCTTCGGAGACGAATACGATAATTTCGTGGGTAAAAAATACACAGCTGAAGCAATTGGATGAAAGATAAGCTAGAATCTATAATTGATAGATACAACACTATTGAAAAGCAAATGGCAGATCAAGAAGTCTTATCAAACCTGGAAAAGTTAAAAGAAATTGCTAAAGAGTATAAGCAGCTTGAGCCTATCGTAATTACGGGTAAAGAGTATATTAAAGTATTAGACCAAATAGTTGATAGCGAGTCAATTATTGAAGAGAATGAACCTGATCTAAAGGAATTAGCAGTAGAAGACCTCGCTCTAAATAAAAAAAGAAAAATAGAGCTTGAAAAAGAATTAAAGATAAAACTTTTGCCAAAAGACCCCTTAGATAATAAGAATATTATACTGGAGATTCGGGCAGGAACAGGCGGAGATGAGGCAGCTCTATTTGCGGCAGATTTGTTTCGTTTATATTCTCATTTTTCTGAAAAATATAATTGGCAGAAAGAATTAATCTCCTCTAATGAAATTGGAATAGGTGGGTTTAAAGAGGTTATTATTGCATTAAAAGGTGTTGGTGCATATGGAATGTTAAAATATGAAAGTGGTGTACATCGTGTACAACGCGTACCTGAAACAGAAACTGGTGGGCGAGTACATACCTCTGCTGCCACGGTAGCAGTATTGCCAGAGGCTGAAGAGGTAGATGTAGAGATCCATGATACTGACTTGAAGATTGACACATATAGAGCAAGTGGGGCTGGTGGACAGCATGTAAATAAAACAGAATCGGCCATACGTATTACACATATTCCAACAGGGCTTGTGGTTACTTGTCAGGATCAATCTTCACAACATAAAAATAGAGCAGCAGCGTTAAAAGTACTTAGGTCAAGGCTTCTAGCAGATCAGAAAGAAAAAGCTGCCGCAGAGCGCGCGGCTGAAAGGAAGAGTCTTGTTTCCACAGGAGACAGATCAGCAAAAATCAGAACATATAATTTCCCTCAAGGTAGGGTTACAGATCACCGTATTAATTTTACTTCATACAGATTGTCAGAAATAATGAATGGTGCTATCGAAGAGATTATAGAAAAATTAAAAATCGCTGAGCAGCAGGAGATATTGTCTGCTGAGATTACTTGATATATAAAGTATATACTATTAGACGGGGAAATAAAACCATATAATCTTGTACCCTCAAAACTCAAAAACAGAAAAAATATGGCGGCTAATTGATATACTTAATTGGGGTAAAAAATATTTTAAAGAGAAATCCTTTGATAATCCTAGAATTGAAATAGAGTCACTTTTACAACATATAATAGGCTGCAAAAAAATTGATCTATATCTTCAATTTGAAAAAACAGTCACACCTGAAGATCTAATTATTTTAAGAGGTCTGATTAAAAGAAGGGTTAACCGTGAGCCGACACAATACATTATTGGTTCATCTGAGTTTTATGGTAGAAAATTTTTTGTAAATCAGGATGTTCTTATACCAAGACCGGAAACGGAAAAGCTAATTGATGTGTCTATTGATATTCTTTCAAAAAAGGAAAATCCAATAATACTTGATGTCGGTACCGGCTCTGGTTGTATCGGTATCACTATTGCACTTGAGATCCCTTTTTGCAGTGTTATCGCGATAGATATTTCTAATAGTGCATTGTCTACAGCAAAAAATAATGCCGACATGTATGGCCTTAAAAATATTCAGTTTATAAATCTAGATATCCTTTGCCAGGATATAAATCATACTGCAGACATGTTAATATCTAACCCGCCCTATATATCACAAGAAGAAATTCCAGGTTTAATGAGTGATGTGAAAGATTTTGAGCCAATGGTGGCACTGACAGATAATAGTGATGGCCTAGAATTCTATAGAAAATTTTCGAATATCATTCCCCAGGTTGTAAAAAAAAATGGAGTAACAATATTGGAAGTCGGAAGAGGAGATCACCCTGAAAGAGTTAAAGAAATTTTTAGTAAAGCTGGATATGATAATTTAGAATCTGTGCGAGATTTAAATAAAGATACTAGAGTATTAGTAATTAATAATTCATGAAACAATTATTTGCATATATTACGATTATTAGGCCCTTAAATGTGATTCTAGGGGGTCTTACCATTGTGATCTCTTCCTTTATCGTAAAATATAATGGTCCAATAAGTTTTGTTATCTTTGCTGTTTTAGTTGTTATGTTTTATACAGCAGGAGCAAACACTCTTAACGATTACTTTGATTACAAAATAGATAAAATTAATCGTCCAGATAGAGCTATCAGTTCAGGTTTGGTTTTAAGAAGACATGCTCTCATATTTTCACTTTTTGCATTTATTCTAGGGACCCTATTTGCACTACAACTAAATAAGAATTCACAATTAGTTTCTATTTGTATTTCTTTACCGCTAATTATTGGGTATAATGCAAAACTTAAATACTTTCCTCTAATAGGAAATATTGTGGTTGCTCTAATATTATCCCTCTCTTTTATATATGCGGGTTTTATCTTTGACAATATTAAGCCATTGATAATTCCCGCTGTATTGGCCTTTAGTTTAACTTTAATTAGAGAAATTGTTAAGGATATGGCTGATATAATTGGAGACAAATCTGTTGGCTTAAAAACTTTTCCAATAATCTATGGCGAAAACAAAACGATTGTTTTATGTACAGTGTTATCTGCATTATTGGGGATCGGGTCTTTTGTGCCTTTTATAACAGGTTATTATAATATTTTTTATGGTATTTTACTAATTTTGACCGTTGAGATTCCATTGGCAGTGGTAGTAATTTTGCTCTTAAATAAACCAAATATAGCAACAGCAAAGAGAAGCACTAAATTGTTAAAATTTTGTACTCTTGGTGGTTTGTTTTCCATTTACATAGGAACAATATAATGACTTCTGAATTTGTACATCTGCACAATCACTCTGATTATAGTTTGCTCGATGGTGCACAAAGAGTAAACCAGTTAGTCAATACTATCGATGATCTAAATATGGATAGTCTTGCTCTTACGGAGCATGGGAATATGTTCAGTGTTGTACCTTTTTATAAGGAGGCGAAAACTACAGGTATTAAACCAATTATTGGTTGTGAGACATATGTAGCGGTTGGTAGTAGGCATAATAAAAACCCTGTTCCTGGAGGAGGTTGGGGGAATAATCATTTAATTCTTTTAGTTCAAAACCAATCTGGCTATCAAAATCTAATGAAGCTTGTTACCGCAGGATATTTAGAGGGGTTTTATTATAGACCAAGAATTGATATGGATTTATTAGAGCAATATAGCGAAGGACTTATTTGTTTATCTGGTTGCCTAAAAGGAGAGATACCAGAAAAAATGCTAAAAGGTGATTATGAAGGAGCAAAAAATGCTGCCCTAAAGTTTTCTGAAATTTTTCAAGAAAGGTTTTACTTAGAAGTGCAAAACCATGGCATCCCTGAAGAAGAAGTTAATATTGAGAATATGAAAAAACTTTCAAAGGAACTTTCTCTCCCCCTTGTATGTACGAATGATGCTCACTATTCAAAAAAAGAACACTCTGAGGCTCATGATATTCATATATGCCTGGGGACTGGTAAAGAGAGAGACGATCCCAATAGGCTTAAATATGCTACGCCTGAGTTTTATTTTAAAACCCAAGATGAAATGTATAGTCTATTTAAAGATGTCCCAGGAGCCATAGAAAATACAAGAAAAATAGCAGAAAGTATTGATTTTGAGATAAATACAGGATCTTACCATTTGCCAAATTTCCCGATTCCTAAAAACGAAAATAATGGTGACCCGGATGAATATCTTAAATCATTAGTTGTTACCGGAGTT
Organism: Fidelibacterota bacterium; assembly: GCA_002713885.1. Lineage (GTDB taxonomy): Bacteria > Fidelibacterota > Marinisomatia > Marinisomatales > UBA1611 > TMED80. The sequence continues at coordinate 6,917 of PAVC01000058.1, read as the reverse complement.
AATAATTTATACAAGGATATCACGCCGGAGATAAATAAGCAAATTGATCACGAACTTGGTGTAATAAAAAACATGGGTTTTGCAGGATATTTTTTAATTACCGCAGACTTTGTTCAGTATGCAAAAAATAATGATATACCTGTTGGTCCTGGACGAGGTTCTGCAGCTGGGAGCTTAATATCATATGCATTGGGCATAACAGACATAGATCCAATTAAACATAATTTATTGTTTGAAAGATTTCTCAACCCTGATCGAATTAGTATGCCAGATATTGATATTGATTTTTGCATTGAACGCCGTGGAGAGGTCATTGATTATATAAAAACTCAATATGGAGAAACTTCTGTATCTCAGATTATTACTTTTGGCTCAATGAAAGCTAANCAAGTTATTCGAGACGTTGGCAGGGTNATGGGTTATACTTTTAGCGAGGTTGACCGTTTAGCAAAAGCCATCCCGGATGAGTTAAACATTACTCTAGATAGTGCGATNAAAAAGAGTCCAGAGTTTAGAAAGATGTCCGAAAATGAATATAAAGANCTTGTTGATCANTCACTTGTTTTAGAAGGAATGAACCGACATGCGTCTATACATGCTGCAGGAGTAGTAATCGCACCTGGNGAATTAACGGATTTTGTGCCTTTATATAAGTCATCNTCCGGAGATATTACTACCCAGTATGATATGAAAGGNCTAGAGGNNCTAGGTCTGTTAAAAATGGATTTTCTTGGACTGAGAAATCTCACTGTTATTAATAAAGCGCTTGAGTTGATTAAGTCAAAAGGAGAGAACGTTGAAATAGAAGAAATCTCAATGGAAGAGCCAGAGGTCTATTCATTATTCTCAAATGGTTTGACCATTGGAGTATTTCAGTTTGANTCTTCTGGTATGCGTGAGTACTTAAAAAAATTAAAACCAACTGCACTTGGGGATCTAATCGCGATGAACGCTCTTTATAGACCGGGGCCTATGAATAACATAGACAATTTTATTGCTAGAAAACATGGAAAAAAGAAAATAGAATACCCTCACTCGTCATTAGTCCCAATATTAGAAGAAACATATGGTATCATAGTGTACCAAGAACAGGTTATGCAAATTGCTCATGATATTGCCGGGTTTACTCTTGCAGAGGCAGATATAATGCGACGTGCGATGGGTAAAAAAGATAAAAAATTGATGAATAAATTGTCATTAAAATTTGTTGAAGGAGCTCAAAAAAATGAAATTTCAAAACGTAAANCCCAAGAAATTTATACACTAATTGAAAAGTTTGCCCAATATGGTTTTAACAAAAGCCATGCNACTGCATATGCCTATATAGCGTACCAGACTGCTTGGTTAAAAACCTTTCATCCTGCAGAATTCATGGCTGCAAATCTTACTAGTGAAATGTCGTCTATTGATAGAATCGTTACACTTATTAACGAGTGTAAAAAATTAAATATAGAGGTTAAGTCTCCTGATATTAATGTGTCCTATACACAGTTTCATCCCGTTGACAGCAGTACCATATCATATGGTCTTAATGCAATAAAAAATGTTGGGGAAAAAGCATTACAAAGTATAATTGAAAATCGTGAAGACGAGGGATCCTTTGAAACAATTTTCGAATTTTGTTCGAGAATAGATCAGCAAAAAGTAAACAAACGAGTTTTAGAAAGCCTAATCAAATCAGGATCTATGGATTCTATCACAGGTACTAGGTCACAAAATTTTGATGCTATTGATACTGCAATTAGATATGGTCAACAATTACAAAATACTGGTAACAAAAATCAGGTTGATTTATTTTCAAATGGATCAGAAAAAAATCCTCTCATAAAAACCCCTGAACTCCGAATTGTAGATGACTGGGAAGAAAAAAAATCTTTGGTGTATGAAAAAGAAGTACTAGGGCTATATGTTTCAGGTCACCCATTGTTAGAACACTCTGAAGATTTAGAAGAGTTTACCTCGGTAGATTTCTCAGATAGCTTATTTCTGAAGAAAAATGATATAATTACAGTAGGAGGTATGATAACAAAGATTACTAAAAAGTATGATCGACGTAATAGAGCTATGGCCTTTTTTGAAATGGACTGCATAGGAGGGCATGTAGAGGTTATTGCTTTTTCAGATTGTTTTGCCCAGTACGAAAATCTTATTGAAGAAGACGGGGTTGTTTTTGTGCAAGGGAAAATGGCAGATGACACGAACTTTTCAGATTTAAAAGTAATGGCTGATAGAATTGTGTCTATTGAAAATGCCCGAGAGTATTTATCAAGAAAACTAATAATTAGTTTTAATTCACAAAATATGTATCCGGAGGATATTGAAGACCTATATGAATTTTCCCAGAAATATCCAGGGGATTGTAATTTGGTTTTTCATCTTCCTAATCCTAAATCTGGAATCAATAAGCCCATAGCTGTTTTAGCGCATAATATTAAGGTTTCTACAAATAAAANTTTCATAAAACAGTTACGCGATAAATACGGGAAAGAAAATATTCGTGTAGAATGATCATNGTNGTCCAAAGATGTTNAAAAGCNAAGGTAACTGTTNANANTGAAATTATATCCCANATNAAATCTGGGTTNATGCTTCTAGTGGGGATAAACAAGGGTGATGAATTTTTAGACGNGGATAAGGTTGTAGATAAGATCATCAACCTTCGGATATTTAATGATGAAAAAGATAAAATGAATTTATCTGTCCTAGATTTAAAGGGTTCTGTAATGGTAGTTAGTCAGTTCACGCTTTGTGGAAATACCAGAAAAGGAAGGAGGCCGAGTTTTATTAATGCTGAAAATCCTGATAAAGGATTAGAGATTTATGATCATATGGTTAATAGNCTTAGAGATAAAGGTTTAAATACTGTNACTGGCNAGTTTGGAGCAANGATGNACATAGAGCTTATTAATGAAGGCCCAGCAACTTTTATTATTAATTCTAAAGAACTATAAAATTTATTTTCCACCTAATAGAATAATTATCTCAACTAATATAAAGTATAAACCCACAACGGACTTTTCCCAGTTTTTAGTATTACTTTTCCATAGCCAAAAAGTGAATAAAATTCCATTAAATAGAAATATCCATAGTGATAATACTCTAACGCTAATATTAAATTCACTGTACCAGAGCAAACTTAAGAATATTGCTATCCCAATTATTGCGATAACAGATTCTTCTAGATAATGAATGAGCGCGGTCTTTTTATCTTGTTCCAATATAAAATTCTCCGATTTGGTTAATTCAATATACTATTTTAATAATTTATTAAAAAATCAAGACAACACTATTAATTATGAAGTCAGTTGTAGGNTAATTAATTTTATTGTTATATGGATAGAAAAATAAGAATTGTGATGGCAAAGCCTGGTTTAGATGGTCATGATAGAGGAATAAAAGTCTTAGCAGCTGCGTACAGAGACGCTGGAATGGAGGTTATATATCTTGGGCTTCGGCAGACCCCAGAAATGATAGTATCAGCCGCGCTTCAAGAGGACGCTGATGTTATTGCCTTGTCTAGCTTAAACAATGCTCACAACACTATATTCCCTCGTATAGTGGATTTAATGGAAGAGAAAAAATTAGAAAATGTTCTATTAATTGGTGGTGGAATAATACCTAAAAAAGATATAGAATCTCTTGAGAAATCTGGTGTGGGTAAATTATATGGCCCAGGAACACCAGTTAATGAGACGATAGATTATATAACTAATTGGGTCGAAAAAAATAGGCGATAAAATGGATTTAAAAAATCAGATTGAGCTAGAACTTTATTTTGCTGATCATTTTGATACAATCTTATTCCCGGTTCTCGCAGATATTTATCTGAGTCAGGAAGACTATAGGAGGGCAAGAAAAGTTTGTAATATTGGCTTAGGGTACCATGAAAATGATGCCTCTGGCAGGTTTGTACTTGCTCAAGTTGAAAAAGAAGACGGTAATCTGAAAGAGGCAGAAAAAGAAATTAAGCATGCCTTAAAATACAGCCCAGATAATATACAGGCTGCTATAATGCTTTGTGANATTCAGACAGTTTTAGGNAGATCGCCATCNAGACTACTCACTTCTTGGAAAAAAGTTTTNGANCTTGATCCATCTAACCAAACTGCGAAAGAATTTATTGAGAAGGTTGAATCAGAGAATAAAGATAAAACACAACAAAAGAAATCACCTACAAAAAAACCAGGAAAATCATCAGCAACAACCACAAAAAAACCATCTGAATCTGGTGAATCTTTAAACGTAAGTGTCAGACTTGCCACATTTACTCTTGTAAATGTTTTGAAAAATCAGGCTTTGTTTTATCAGGCTCTTGAGGTGTTAGATCTGTTAGAACAAAAAGGTGAGGACCCTGATATGATTCGTCTAGAGAGAGATGCTGTAAAAGCATTGATAAAAANATCTGAANAAGAGAGTAAATAATCATGACCGAAAAAATTTATNTTGATAGGCAACAGCAACTAAAAAATGTAATAGTAGACAGCGGTCTTGATGGGATGCTGATAACTAATCTGACAAATATCCGCTATATATGTGGGTTTACAGGATCTGCTGGAACTTGCTTGGTTACTCCGTCTGGACAATATTTTATTACAGATGGTAGATATATTGAGCAGTCCAAAGAACAGGTAAAAGGTTTTGATCGTTATATAGATATGGACACGAATCTTTCTATTATAAAAAAGAACAAGCTAATAAATAATGACACAAAAATTGGGTTTGAGGGTGACCATGTGAACTTTACTCTTTATGATTCAATGAAAAAAATGTTTACCGGTATACACTGGGAGAGCACGAAAATGATCCTCGAAGATCTAGCATCTGTTAAGGATGAAACAGAACTAGATGCAATACGCACTGCGGTTGAGATCACNGATAGAGTATATGAAGAAATTCTTCCGATGCTTCGTCCTGGGTATACTGAAAAACAAGTTGCAAATACCATGGTTTCCAANTACCGGGAATACGGAGATGGAGAGGCCTATTCACCAATCGTTGCTACAGGNCCAAATGGTGCTTTGCCGCACGCAGTNCCAACNGATAGNGAATTTAAAANAGGTGATTTTATTGTAATTGATGCAGCCGCAAAGTATGCTGGGTATCATGCTGATATGACTCGCACGCCAGTTGTTGGGNAAGCCACTGATAAACACCATGANATTTATGCNATTGTTAAAGAGGCGCAGCAGCGAGGCTGTGATATCGCAAAGGCTGGCGTCTCTTGTAANGATGTAGACTCAGCAACCAGAGATTACATTCATGAAATGGGNTATGGTGAATATTATACGCATGGAACAGGTCATGGGCTTGGANTAGAGATCCATACGTCACCAAGGTTTTCACCAACGAGCGAAGATGTTTTAGCGGAAAATAATGTAATGACAATTGAGCCAGGGATATACTTAGCTGGTTGGGGTGGTGTTCGGATTGAGGATGATGTCATTATTAATNAGAACGGTTGTGAAATATTGAATAAGACNACAAAGGATTTAGTTGTTTTAGACTAATAAACATCTAGATCAATATTTAACCNCNACTCATAATTTTTCTATGTCTTCACTNGTTCTNAACGATAGAANAATTGTTGATGGTATCAATCAATTATCATCCATTGANCCAATTCTGAAACACCTTTTTANTGGGTTTGATATCCCTAAATTAAAAATAGAAAANAATTATTTTTGGNCGCTCTGNCGTTCGATTATTTATCAGCAAATAAGTGGGAAAGCGGCAAAAACAATATCTGATAGATTTTTGGCGTTGTTTCNNTCNGGAANCAATATANAGCCTANAGAAGTNNTAGATATTGATATAAACAGTTTATATAGTGTTGGNCTATCAAGGCAGAANGCTAGTTATATGAAAAATATTGCAGANGCTTTTGNAANCAAATNNATTAATGATGNAAATTTNTTAATGATGAATGATGAAGANATATTAAAANANCTTACAANGATAAAAGGNGTAGGAANATGGACNGCAGAAATGTTTTTAATCTTTACNCTTAGAAGATCTNATGTGTTCCCAGTAACNGATNTAGGNGTNCAAAAAGGNTTTCAAATTGTTTATGATTTAGATGAGTTACCAACAATTGAACAAATGAACGAAAAAGCTGAAAAATGGAAACCCTATAGAACAATAGTCACACTATATCTATGGTATGCTGTTGATGGGCCGTTTGAATGGTAAATAACAAATCTATAAAAGTAATATTTTTTGATATTGGCGGAGTTTTACTGCGTATTCATCCGGAGAAGATGATTAAGAAAATATCGGCTATTACAGATATCTCATTTGATATTGTAGAAAATTCTTTTCCTGAAGAAGCGCATGATGCTTATGAACGAGGCCAGATGACTGATCATGATTGGTATCAATCATGTAAAAATTCACTGCCGGATAGAAATAGTCTAACAGAAAATCAATTTTGGGCTGCATGGTCTATGCTTTTAGGTGATGAAACGGATGTGGTAGATATTTTAATCAGACTAAAGAGATCCTACAAGATCTGGCTTTTGTCTAATACAAATTCTAGACACATAAAAAATGAAGTCGAAGGTAATTATGTTTTCCCAAATTTGGTGGATGGTTCGATCTACTCGTACGATGTAGGATGCCGAAAGCCTGAAAAAAAGATTTATCAGATCGCATGTGAGGCTGCTAAAGTAGATCCAGAAAGTTGCGTGTTTATTGATGATTTAAAAGATAATATCACCGGTGCAAATCAGGTAGGTTTTCATGGAGTACACTATAAAAACACTTTAGAGTTAAAAGAAGAATTAAAAACTTTGAACATTATTAATGATTAAAAACTTAATCCCTTTATATCTTTTAGTAAATCTGGTTTATTCGCAAGGAGCTTGGATGTTTAGCAATCGCACCCACCCTGAGTTAAAGTGGGAGACAATAAAAACAGA
>PAVC01000057.1 GCA_002713885.1 Fidelibacterota bacterium | reverse complement strand
GACTCTGGATCAAAAATTCCATAGGCTATACTAAGGTGTGGATCAAAAGCATATTTTCTTAAAGAACCAAATTGCTTTTTACAAGCACCATACAAATACCTAAGATCCTCTTTATTATCTAATGCTAGATATAGAGATTTCCATTTTGTTTTTCCAGTTTTAAGCCTCTTAACGTTTGTAGAAAATTGATTTTTTGTTTTTACAAGGTCAATAACTGTAGGCCTAATCTGATCAATATCCAAATCTAGTCTACCATAGAGTGTACAATGAGGATCAAATGATGGAGTTTTTAATTTTTTGGATAATTTTATTATAAGATCCCGATAACTAGATCGACTATCTTGCTCAAGCATGAGCCAGATTGAATAAACGCCCATCAGTTGTCTATAATACTTTTTATTTCATTTATTTTTTTATTCAATTGCTCTATAGAATTCTTATTAGATTTTTTAATCTTTTTATTATACCTACGTACTATCTTTTCTTTTGCCCTGCGAACATTAATAGACAAGACTGGATCTAAACCTACAACGCTATCAAGCAAACCAAATTGTGATGTTGAACCATGTAGACCTATTTGGCCAATAACGGCCATACGTACAAAACGATCATTGTCTTGAATAAAAGGTAACATAAAATCTAGTGTATTAGTTCTATACTTTTGATATTTTCCAAGCTCAGTGAATACTGTTGGCCTAGATTGCCAGCTAAATACACCATACTGTGCAAGCTCTTTCAAGCGATTATAGTTATACCTGCTTCTCACTTTCCCAAAATAAAAAAGTGCTGATTTCCTAATTACATCATTGTGTGACTCAGTGTTTAACAGCCCCTCAACATATTTTTTTGCGCTGGATGAATCGATTGTAGATAGTACCCTGAATGCATCTGCGATAGCATAGTAACTTGTATCTGATCTGATGATATTCTGCAAAAAACCACTGACTTCAGGATCGCCCACACTGTATTTTAAGATATTAATAAACGCCCTTTTCACCCTATTATCTTTCTCATTCTCCAGCCAAATAAAATCGGAAGGTCTAATCTTTGGTTTGAGCTTTCCAAAGGCAGTACATGCCTCTTTTCTAACGCCCCAAAAAGGGTCGCTCTTGGCAGCATCCATTAGTATATACTCGACTATTTTTCTGCCTTTCTTCTTGGCAAGTTCATGCGCAGCCCATATCCTGTCAAGAGAACTGGGTGAGTTAATTAATTGATATTTTAAATCCGCTACGGATTTCTCCATTTTTAGTTTACATGGTACTTTCATACCAGAGTTAAAGACCACCATTTTTGGTCTATTGCCGCAGGGAAGATCAAAAACAGTTTCTTTATCCTCAACCCATATAATATGTTCTTCAATCTCACCGTTATCGATTAATATGGAGATAGGCATCTTAAAAAGATTTGTAGTTTTTAAATCTTGGGTTTGCTTAACATGAATCATTAGTTTTTTTGTCCTATGATTGTGAGTCCAAGAAACCTTATACTCAGGAAAACCTGGCTCATAAACCCACTGCCTAAAAAACCAATCAAGGTTTTGGCCTGTTGTTACTTCTATCGATTTCTTTAGATCCATCGTCTCAACATTTTTCATTTTATTTTGGTTTGTGTAATGACGGATTGATCTCCAGAACCCTTGTTCTCCAAGTATATCTTTGAGCATATTTAATATTAAACTTCCTTTTGCATATACGTGGCTGCTAAATAGCTCAAAAGGTTCACTATAGTTAAAGTCAACTGTCGGTCTTCTTTTTGTACTATCGGCCTTATGATAGCCCCGAATCTCTCCAAGTCTTATATAGTCACCTTCATCTTTACCTCTATCCTTTGTTAGGTATAAACGCGAGAAAAATGTTGCAAACCCCTCATTAAGCCATATATGTGACCAGTTTCGAGTGGTTATCATATTACCATACCACTGGTGCGCTAGTTCATGGGCGACAAGCCCATCACTGCTGTGGTCTGGTTGAGCTTTGGAGTCATGCATAGTACGGTCTGTATTATGAGTGAGCGTGATATTCTCCATCCCGCCCCACATAAAGTCTGTTACGATTACCTGATCATATTTTTCAAATGGATACTCAACACCTGTAATTTTATTAAAATACTCTATCATATCTAGTGTTTTTCCGAATGAACGATGTGCTTCCTTCTGATTCTCAGGATAGACCCAATAATTAACAGGTAAATCCTTATACTTATCCTCAACCTTAACATAGTCACCTACTGCAAATGAGATTAGATAGCTAACCATTGGATAATTTTCTCTCCAATGAAACGTATGTGTACCATCTTCATTATCTGTTTTTGATACAAGCTCACCATTAGAAATAGCTTGAAGATTTTTATCGACTGTTAGTTTACATTCAAAGGTTGCTCTCTCATTTGGATAATCATAAATAGGTACCCAATGGTGGTTATCGGTTTCTTCTCCCTGGGTCCAAGCTTGAAGTCGTCTATTAGGATAGGATGAGTCTGGCTTGAAAAAATAAAGACCTGTTCTCGGTGTAGAAGTATAGTTTATAATTATGGTTAATGTGTCTGACCANGTGAATGACTTAACCAGATCCATATGTAATTTTTCCTCGCTCTGGAAAAAAGGNATATCCTTACCATCCAGTCTCACACGCCTTACTATCATATCTTCAGCATCTAGATCTAAGTTAGATATGGATGAACNCAGAGGAATAAAAGTGTGTGAAACCTTACCNATCACTTTTTCAGAAAGAAAGTCTAATCTAATATCAATTATACTATGAAGAATATCTACACTGCGATTTGGTGTNGAATGATGAATNTTATTTTCAGATTGTATAAATGATATAAATAATAGAGTAAAGATTATTTTCTTCACGATCCAGTCCTCTGTTTACTATGGAAATTATAGTATTAGACCAATAAAGACCATTTATCATTTTCTGATTAATNAATAAATATTTAGCTTTTTCATCAATAAAAATAAGGAGCGAATGCTCCTTTTTTTATTGAAAAGACTTAATTAGCCAAGATATCTTCGTAAGCTTTTACTTCTTGAACGATGCCTCAGTCTTTGTATTGCTTTTTCTTTAATCTGCCTTACTCTCTCTCTGGTAAGATCAAACTCTTCTCCAATCTCATTAAGAGTCATCGCACTGTCACGATTGATACCNAAATACATTTCAAGAACCGCACGCTCACGTACGGATAATGTTTCTAGAGCGCCTGTCACTTCTTCAGACATAGACTCACGCATAATATTTGCTTCCGGTTCTTCTGCCTGATCATCTTCGATTATATCTAAGAGACTACTGTTTTCACCATCCTGAAAAGGTGAATGAAGAGAGCTATGCCTTCTTGAATACTGCATCGCCATTAGAACCTCGTCACCACTCATTTCTAACTGCCCGCCTATCTCGTCTCCCTTAGGTTGTCTCTCTACCTCCGCCTCAAGCTTCTCTGCAGCACGGGTAATTTTTGTAATTGTACCCACACGATTCAAAGGCAAACGTATAAGTCTTGATTGCTCAGCCAGGGCTTGCAAAATTGACTGTCGTATCCACCAAACCGCATACGAAATAAATTTAAATCCTCTCGTATGATCAAAACGCTTTGCGGCCTTGATCAATCCAAGATTACCCTCGTTAATAATATCTGCTAGTGAAAGTCCATTACCCTGATATTTTTTTGCAACTGATACAACAAAACGTAGGTTGGCTTCAACCAACTCTTTCATAGCAGCCTCATCATTATTTTGTATACGAATTGCTAGCGCAACCTCACGTTCAGGTGGTAAAGGATTATACTTTCCAATCTCAGCAAGATACATACTTATACTTCCACTAGAAACCTTACTAANTTTTTTTGNTTTTGNGGGGGCTACTTTTTTACCAGTTGTTTTTGATTTTGTAGATGCTNCTTTGTCAGNGGCTTTTTTTTCTCCTTTAGAAATAGNCTTGATTTCTTTTTTTATTTTTTTTGGATCTAATTTCTTTTCTTTTGTTTTAGCTTTTGGTCTTGGCAAGGGATAGGCTCCTATTTCTTAATTAAATAGCTTCAAATAAATCCGGCGATATTACAAAAAAAAATTTACTTAATAAACAATATCTTTGAAGTTTTAACATCAACTCCTGATATCATCTTTATAATGTATACGCCACTAGAGTGAGAATNTTCCACAGCNTTATCTGGCTGCCAAATAATTTTTCCAGATTCTTTTTCTNTTGTTGATAAATATTTACTATACACACTGATTCCGGAAATATTAAAAATAGACATAGATATAGGTCTATCACTTATAGCCTTGAACGGAATAACTACCTTCCCATTAAAAGGATTTGGATATGCTGGGTAAAGCTCAGGTTTTTGCGGAACAACTATCTCTGGTTCGTTACTCTGTACAACAGCAAACGATGGATAACGAGTAAACCCATCTTTATTCAATATAATCAACTCCCCGGATGAGATTGGTTCCCAATTATAAGATACTGAGTTATTAGGTGGGCTACTCATGACCGAATAAAATGATTCTGACTCACTAAATTTTAGACCATTACTACCGCCATACACATACAAAGACTCNGAGTCAGAGAAAACACAGTTAAGCATGTACGGACTTATGCCTGCTTCTATCATTNAAGAAAAAGCAGNCTCTAGGCCNATTAACACGTCATNAAAAATATTAACCTNTTTCATTATTAATANCATAATAAGCTCTGAATCAACCACGNAGTTCCAGCCCTCATCTCTCCAGTCCCCATTGCCAAAGGTTTGTGGAGGATGCTGTTCCAGCCACGTATCATCCAAGCCATTATCTGTGATTAAATCATAAAGCAATTCTTTTGATGCGCCCCCATTGTGNACTAAAGAATATGTTTTNCTAGCTTCAAAAATCCATGGATGAGGATTAGGTATTAAACTAGCTCCAGAGGTCGCGGCTCTAATATGAGCGATACCGATTCTATCAGAATGATCACCAAATATCTCGTTCANGGTTGNCCAATAGTTTAACGAGTCTTNGTTTGCTGGAAGCNCAGAACGGNAAACAGTTCCAGCCATAGAGTCTACACTTATCCCATATCGTATAACAGCCCAACCGTCTTGATTGTATTGACTTTGATCATACAGTGCGTCTAGCTGATAGCTAACAAACTCGAGTTCCTGGTTTGTAGCCACGTTTAATGCCAGATCACTCTTTGAGATCACTGCCCAAATTCGGCAGGCAAAAATCTCAGCCGAAAAATTAAAAATCAANAATAATGTTAGTATAGATCTGTACATAAACTATTTTCCAAGATACACTATTTAAAATGTCATATCAATAGAGAAACCAGATATGGTCTTAAACACCCCAAATGATCTTATCACATAGTCAAAACGAACCCTTGGGCCTCTAGGAATTCTATAGTTGACGCCAGCACCATAACACAGACCCTGCTCGGCATCTTTCATAAATATGTCTGACTGACCAATTCTTAAGGATATAAGATCATTATACGAGTACTCAGCACCAGCATTTATATATTCAACATTATTATTCGGATGGTTAGCATCTCCAGATATTGTGATCCTGTGAATATTTGCAAATGTATAGTCCTTACTTATCCCAAAACGAAATAATAGTGGCATTGGCCACTTTGCAGCATCCATGTGGCCATCTATTTTATCATTATTACCATAGATTGTTTCATCAACATCATGATCAATCGCTGTGTTAATACCGTCCATGCCCATCTTGTCACCAAAGTTTGAAATACTCATACCAATTCTCATTCCACCAGTGGTCCTAAAAAGTGTGCCAATGTCAAACGAGCTAGCGCTGGCTTTCATCTGCCAAATTTTTTCTTGAACGTATTTATATTGTACACCGAATGAAAACTGATCTGTTAGTTTTCTGGAGTATGCTATCCCCATTGCAAGGTTGCTAGCATCGAACTTTTCACCTGTACCTTCAGGCATCTCAACCGTCCTAACCATCATCTCATCCATGCCAACAGAGGTGTATGAAAAACCGATTGCATCAGCAGGAGACAAGGGAACTACAATACCGCCATAGTAGTACTCTGTCTCGACTAACCAAGGCGAATGGTAGAACTGAACCGAAAGCCTGTCTATATTAACGATCCCAGCAGGGTTCCAATAAAGCGCACTAACATCATTGGCTACGGAAACAAAGGCCCCTCCCATAGATAAAGATTTTGCTCCTGATCCGATCTCTAAAAATGATGCAGCCGTCGTAGCAACATTTGTCTGGGAGAACACAGTGCTCGCAATAATAATATTTAGTATAATATCTCTTATATACCTCATTTTATCACCGCAAACTTTCCGGTTGTTTCACCAATACCCGGTGCGTCAATATGATAGATATAGATCCCATATGCGATCTCTAGACCATCCTTGCTTAATAAGTCCCATGTTGCTGCACCACTCTCAAATCCAGACTGATGCTCAATCGTATCTACCAAATAACCTGATAGAGTAAAAATCTTGATCGTACACTCGCTAGGGAGATTAATAAAATCTAATTTTCTTGGTCCGCGTCCAGAAGTGAACACATGTCTAGGTTCCCACGAGGCAGCAACAACATAAGGATTTGGGACGACAGCAATATCATTTAACTGAGTCTTTGCCGAGTCCTTATTCACCCTTGATTGTGTCGTCGTAAACTCATAGGTATCTGACTTGGAAAAAGGACGATAGGTAGCAAGCCTGTATATATCACCCATCTTTGCATGAACAATCTCTACCATAGCTGTATCATAGGTCACTACCTCTGTGTATGTTGTGTCTGTTTCTGTTATGAGTGTGTCAATCGTTACGGTGGAGGTAATATCTAACGAGTCCTGATAAAACCGGATAAACATATATGGTGCTTGCTGCGCATTACCATCATACGGCTGAATCAAAATAGGCTCATCTGGATCCCAAACATCATCACGATCATAATCAAAAATTCTAAAATTTGGATCGTCATTATCCGTCACATTTTTTAATCTGAATGGGGTACTTACATTACGACTCCCCTGTGTCACTGAATCACCAATATTACCCTCAAAGATTAAGTGAAAATCTGCCGGATAGAGTCTCTGAGCTGTAATCTCTTGTCTATAGTTTGTCTCCCCAATGAGCCAGCCAGTAGAATCATAGTTTACGCCTACAAAATGGTTCTGGAGCTTTATTCGCATACCGTCAAATATTGGATTACTAATTTCACCATTCATTTTTGAGCTCTGATACAAAGGAAAATATTTATAGGATATGTCTGCCTGTCCTTCTGCCAAAAGCTCAGAACTTAGTGCTGTTAGAAAACCCGTTGCCGGGTCAATAGTATAGTCTACTCCGAAAACATACTCAACGCTACCATCTACAGAGCTAATAACCACTGAAGAAGTGTCAATATGATTTCGCTCAACCTTTGCACTACTATCAACCAGAACAATCGCCTCGAAAATTTCCTGATCGCTAAGGACACTAAAAACCACCTCATCATCTTCAGACTGGAGCGTGTTAAACACAACATTGTAGGTATGATTGTCTAAAACTGCATAGGGATCAACTACTTCTAAATCAATATCGCCGGTTCCATCTCCTTCAATATGAGAAATAAACTTCTGGTCTGGATCATCAAGAGTATTTGGAGGTACGTATCCAGCAACGGCTGCATTAGGAAGCGCAACGCCTGCATTTTGACTGAGCCTGACAACATTACCCTTCAGGTCAAGATCCAAGATGATAGAACACTCAGATGGTGCTATAGGCAGGAGGTTCTCTCTCTCACTAAAACCAAGCTGATAAAAGTCTAGATCATACCCTTTATCATATGCCGTAACCGCATAATAATATTTTTGTCCGTTTATAACATCAGAAGAGTCTACATAAGAGTATTTGAGACCGCTGTCCTCTCCCATATCAAACTGTAGGCCATTAAATCCAACAGGATGAGGGCCTCTTAGACTGTCAGGAACATCATAAATAACCAGTGGCTTTTTAAAAGTAATATTGCCATATGCATCCGTCACCGTGTAGGCATCAATAAATCCAGCGTCTGTGCTCCTGTAGACACGGTAGCCCTCAAAATCCATCCCATAAACAGGGTCCATAGACTTTTCTGCAAAATCATCCCAATAGAGTGTTACCTGTCTATCACCAGGCACTACCGTGAGACTAGGTTTTAAAGGTGGCTTTGCAAAACTATAGTCATTATCATAGATATTTTGCATTGTGGTCGTATTTCGAAGAATGTCTGCCATGTCATTGCCAAATACCATGGCAATAGCAAACTTTTTCTTTTCTCCTGGAAGAAGCGTAATATACGCTGAACCATATAGAAATGTCTGGTCAATATTTTGGTTTGGAACCTGAAAAACACCTGGCTTTAGCTGGCCCCACATTACCTCATCGTTATCAGGCCTGATACTGGGATAGCTTGCAGAATAAAAACTTGTTAATCCTATCTGGTCTGACTCATCATTATCTGTAATCTCAAAGTTTGGCTCACCCACATCTGGAACACCATTACCCTCAGATCCGTCTTCATCAGGGCCAATATATTCTAAGTGATAGGTACCAAGCCCATCTGCACCAATATCATCCCTATCGGCTAACCAGTCACTATCATTATCGATTCCATCAAACTGACTCTCGTCAATCATTCCATCACCATCATTATCGATTCCATCAGTTGGATTTCCTGGTGACTCTAAAAAAGCCCAACCAAAATATGCAGGTACAAAGCCCCCATTGGCAGCGCTCCAGCCATCATGATCCCACTGGTAAACAATATCATTGTCAACATCAAAATAAGCATCATCATCTGAGAAATCGCCGTTGGTACTTCCAATATCAGCGTCACCATACATACCGAATACAACACTATCTAATGTTTTATCACTTACGTTTTCAATCAAGTAGGTAATAATGATAATATCTTCTGCAGCAGGATGATTCCATTGGTAAATGCGGGTATCAAGTTTTATTCCTAAGCCACGCTTGACACTATCTTCAACAGAACTCGTAAATGGAAAATAAAAAAATTCATCATTATACTGGTCATTCATAACATAGTAACTCTCTTGATCGGCACGAACATATTTCCCATAGGCACCATTCCAATACCCATTCCAGTCCTCTTCCCTATTGGGCCAGCTTTCCGGCCAAGATTCTGGGATTGTGTTTATCGCCATATAGTCCTGATTGGGGTTGGCAAATCCCGGCAAAGGCTCAAAACCCCATTGATAACCAAATGGGGACATATCTCTGAGCCCGATAGCACCATCCGACACAATATGTTTTCTGTTACCACTTGAGTCAATAACGCTCGCAGCTATAACAGGGGTGAACTCATAGAAGTAAGAATTTCCTGACCCAATAGGATAGATTCCTGAAAACTGTCCACCGCCATCGCCTATTCCACCAAAATTATAGAACCTGTTCATGATCCTGTTACCGGTGTGATCGGCATATTTTCTGTCAATCACCGCTCCAACTTTAGAGGCGCTTCTTTGTACAGGATCGGAAACGATCTTTTTTCGATGTGTACCCTGAGAATACAGGAATGTGAAAAATATTAATATAGCCAGGTATCTTTTCATACTACTTCAGACTGAGGCTGAATCCTATTTTCACCTGCCTCGGGCTAGAATAGAAATCTGGACGAACGAGATACTCATTCAGCGTGTTAAACCCTGGCCCACTGATCTGAGGTGTATAGGTTGGCAAAAGAGTATAGGTCGAACGGCCAGTATCATTATATACTGTCAGTTCATTACGAATATCAAAAAGGTTGTAAACATTAATATGGGCAGATACTTGAAACTTATTAAGCAAAATAAAGTTGTAATAGCTTCTCATATCAATATTATAAGTCGCTGGCTCCCTGGCATTATTCTCAAAGGAAGTACGAACACCTATATACTCTGTTGTATACGGGAGCCCACTNCCATATGAAAAAACAACACTTACACCTGAGTTTTNTATCGGGTGATAGNTCATGCTTGCATTTAAAGTGTGGCGCTGGTCCCAGTCCAGAGGCACTAATACCTTTTCAGGTTCGATATTTGCCTGCTCATCATAAAACGCAGCGGCAGGATCTGAAGCATTACCCTCTGAAATGCTAAAAGTATAGTCAATATTNCCAGAAAATGGTCCTCTAGGTCTCTTTGAAACAGCNACCGTAATTCCTCTTGAATTAGCATAGTCTTTNTTGATGTATAGTCCATACCTGTCGCCAGCAACAAAAGACTGGACTATCTTGGTAGAGTTGAGATTACGGATGTCTTTAAAATATCCTGTAACCTCTACCCCAAGATCCTGCCCAAACTGTTGTGAAAATCCTACCTCGTACTGGGTGGTTCTCTGCGGATTCATGTCTGCATTTCCCATTGTCGTACCAACACCGGAGCTAGGAGGAACCTCAAACTCAGGGTTTGTGTAGAGATAGCTAAAACCAGGGTTTTGAAAAAAGTGCCCATAGGAAAANTGCAAATACCCCTTATCTGTAATTGGAAACGCTAAAGCAAATCTGGGACTTAGCTGAGTTTTTGGGTCTACATCTTCATACCAGGGGTCTCCATACGCATTAGACAATAATCGATCTTCATCCGTTTTCGTGTTTCCAAGACCCATCTCATTCTCTGATATCTCGCCATNGCCATCGAGATCAAAGTACCGATTGATCGGCTTTAAGGGAACCCTGTGATTTGGATCTCTCAGATCATTAACCGTTTTCCATTGTGGATCAAAGTAGTCGTACCTGAGACCAAAGTTTGCAACAATATTATCTGCCTCCATCTTATTTTGGACATAGAAAGACATCTCGCGAGGGTTACGTCCATCCTTTCCGTATGAATCGTTTGTAGGAGAGTATAATGGGTTCTGATATGTAGGAGCCATATCTGTATAATCGGAAAGNTGTACTTCGATATCTGTNAGNGTAATATTTGTTACCCTGTACTCAAAACCTGTTTTAAACTGATTTTTCGCATTTAGCTGACGGGTGAGCTCCGCCTTAAACGTGTTGACAACAGATTTTCTATTGTAAGCCCCCATAGAATGACCACCCGCATAATAATTATTTACAGGGGTATAATCATAAATAGTTGGGTTAACATAATAGATGTTAGAGTCTAGCTCTGGCCTATTAGAGAACCACCCACCTTCATCAGAAAACTCGAAGTCTAGCTCTTTATAAAACTCAGGGTCATCACTCAGATAATTTCTGTAGTGATTGGTAGACTGCGAGAGCATAATGTTGGCAAAGGTGGACTGACTAAGTGATAGGTCCATCCTAAATAGGTTTCCAATTCTAGTATTAAAATAATTGCNTCTACCATCTGGGTTCCACTTGTATAGGTGAGAATAGTATTGGCTCTTGTTGTCACTATACATTCTGTTATAGCTCATTTTCATATAAGGAGTAACTCTCCAGCTGAGCTTAANCTGTGCNGTGACCTGCTCGTTCCAGTTCATCGAAACCCAGTCAAACGCATCTTCATCTCTCAAACTATCAANATAAGTAGGAATNTCTTGATCCCAATCAGGAACATAACCATTTCCAATACCAACATCTTCATTTACCACAAAATTATTTCCCTCAGGGTTCCAGATAAAGGTATTCGGATGAAATATTCTCTGACCATGAAGATACCCATTATTCCTTTTAAACCTTCCGGAAGCAAAAAACGACAGCTTCTTTGGTAATATAGGCCCCTCGATATTTCCCTTAATATCAGAGATCCCACTTAGGTTAAACTTTTCTATTTGCGGGAAGAGGTCACTATCGCTTGAAAGATAGCTNCCGCTGTTATAGCTGACGCTACCCATATATTTACGATAGCTACCATCTTTGGTTATAATATTAACGATACCAGACATAGCCTGACCATACTCAGCGTTGAATGTACCACTGATAAATTGGAGCTCTTGTATAGCATTGTTCTCAATCTCAACAGAAATGCCTGAGTTAAACGGATCAGTAACGGTAATCCCATCAACCATATAGGCAATCTCACCACCGCGACCACCCCGAACGTGTATCTCACCGTTAGAGCCGACGACCACACCAGCCTGCAGGGCGATCACATCCTCAAACTCTTCGACAGGGAGCATCTCAACCTCTTCACTGCTGATATTGGCCTGAGAGTAGGTAACATCAGTATGTATCATAGGCCTTTCCGCCTGTACAACTACCTCATTCATACCAATAACACTCTCAGATAGTTCAGCGTTTATAGTTGTCGTTAGATCAACCTGGATACGAACATTGTTCATCAACAGATCTTGGTAGCCTATCATCGTAAACCTTATT
>PAVC01000056.1 GCA_002713885.1 Fidelibacterota bacterium | reverse complement strand
TGAAGTGGGGTATACTAACTGCTGCACTGGTAATAGATATTAAAGTATGGAATAAAATAAAGCCTAAATATCAAGAAATAATGACTAAGGTCTCTGATGAGATTGGTATTGAGTATCAACTTAATAACCGTCAAGAGGCGGATAATGCTATTGGAGTAATGAAAGAATACGGCCTTAAGGTTCATGATTTAACACCTAAGCAGCTCAATGAATGGAATACGCTAGTGGAGTCGATGTATCCACTCATTAGAGGTAATATTGTTCAGAAAGAAATATTTGATCGAGTCATCAAGCTGAAAGACAGTATGCCATCTGCTAAGAGATAATAATATTGGATTAATTTTGAAAATTATTAATAAGATTGAAAATTTTGCTGCATGCATAATATTCATATTATTAGTATTACTTCCATTTTCTGATTTAATCATCAGGGAGATAATTCGTCCTTTTTTCTCTGGAATAGCAAAAATCCCAGCCTCACAAACTTTAGTTTCCCACTTAACTCTTTTGATTGGTTTTAGTGGTGCAATTATTGCTTCTAGAGATAGTAAACTGTTATCANTGTCCAATACGTCACTTTTTAATGATAAAGTATCAGGNTTTAGTAAGCACGTTACTAAATGGGTCAGCATTTTTACTGTTTTACTTTTGGCTATTGGCAGCCTTGATCTAGTTCTTATTGAACTGTCTTTCCAATATCCAGTTTTTATTGCACCTAGTCTACCTCGTTGGATCTTTCAGGCCGCCATGCCACTAGGGTATTTTATTATTTTTATTCATTTAGCAGGAAAAATGAGAAATAATATTTTTTCCTTTAGTGGTCTACTAACTATTCTATTAATTATCCTGTTTTTGGTATCTCAGGATACTCTTAGAGAAAATGGATTTATTCTTATCTTTGGTATAATTATATTTATTTTTTCTGTGTTAAATGGTGCTCCTATTTTTACCGTTTTAGCAGGTCTTGGAATTCTACTTTTTTGGTTTGATTACGTACCAATTTCAGCTGTCATCGCAGAAGCATATCGTATTGTTGTTTCACCTCACCTNGCTACNATCCCATTATTCACTCTTGCAGGATATTTTTTAGCCGAGAGTANAGCATCNGACCGNTTGGTTAATGTTTTTAAAGCCTTATTTGGTTGGCTTCCAGGNGGAACACCTGTGATAGTGTTATTAATATGTGGCTTTTTTACTGCATTAACTGGAGGATCTGGTGTAACTATTCTTGCGCTAGGGGGCTTACTTTTTCCAATGCTGATAAAAGATGGATACAAGAAAAAGTTTTCCTTAGGTCTAATTACAGCTTCTGGTTCAATCGGTTTATTATTTCCTCCAAGCTTGCCCCTAATTCTTTATGGNGTGACTGCTGGTATTTCGATCAAAAGTATATTTATTGCTGGGATCCTTCCAGGTATATTTTTAATCATAGTATTATCACTATGGACAGTTTACTCTGGAGAATTAGATAAGGTCGAAAAAAATAATTTCAATTTGAATGATTCAATTAATGCATGTTNGGAGACNAAGTGGGAATTATTTATACCTTTTATTGTNCTGTATGGTATTTTTGGTGGGCATGCAAAATTAGTAGAAACAGCTGCCTTTACAGTAGTTTATATTTTTGTAATTGAGACCTTTATTTACAAAGATATAGANAAGAAGGATATTATTAATATAATTGTTTCTTGTGCTACTTTAGTTGGTGGAGTATTGATAATTATNGGTGCNGCTATGGGTCTGACTAGTTACATGGTTGATGCGCAAATACCAATGAAGATTTTGTCTNTAATGAAAGAGCTGGTAAGCTCAAAATATGTATTTCTAATACTATTAAATATTTTTCTGTTAATTATTGGATGTTTGATGGATATCTTTAGTGCGATCATTATAGTTGTCCCTCTCATTGCACCATTGGGACTGTACTATGGCGTAGACCCAATTCATCTGGCAATAATTTTCATTGCGAATTTAGAACTAGGTTATCTAACACCACCAGTCGGAATGAACCTGTTTTTATCTGCATATAGGTTTGATGAAAAGATGCCTGAAATATATAAGTCAACCTTTCCGTTTTTTATTGTACTTCTATTTGCAGTGCTATGTATAACATATTTCCCTGGCTTGACACTCTGGTTTTTATAAACTAACTAGAATTATTTAAATAAACATTTCTTGACACTGAGATTGCACATGAAATATATTCTCCGTCCAAATTATAGGAGTACTAGTATCGAGTAAACGCTATTTTCATCCCTTAGGAAAGAGGGCAGAATACACTAAATTAATACTATCAAGGAGATCATCCATGAAGCGTTTTGGCGTAGTACTCATTGTATTACATATAATTACCCGTTTACTCACCGCTCAGAGTGAGGCTGGTGCGATATTTCTACTTATAGCTCCCGGTGCAAGAGCTGGTGGAATGGGCGAGGCGCAAGTAGCAGTCGCAAACGATGCCTATGCCAGCTACTGGAACCCAGCAGGATTGGGGTTTTTAAAAGGATCTGAAGCGGCGCTGATGCATGTGAACTGGCTACCTGGTTTAGCCGATGATATGTATTATGAGTTCTTTGGGTTTAGAAAACATTACAATACTCTAGGCACCTTGGGTGGTCATATTATATTTCTTAATCTTGGAGAGCAGGTAAGGACAAGCGAGATTGGTGAAGAACTTGGCACATTCACTAGCTATATGACAGCATTTTCATTGTCCTATGGAGCTNTAATATCTGAAAAGAAATCTTTTGGAATTAATGCAAAAATNTCATACCAGCATTTGGTTGAAATTGGAGCAGGAAGTGAAAAAGGAAAAGGTACATCATTAGATTTTGGTTTTGATATTGGTTACTTGCAAAAAGATTGGCTGATCGATGATCTTGATATTGGTTTTAATTTATCTAACATCGGACCAAAAGTTTCGTTTATTGATCCGGACCAGGCAGANCCTCAGCCGACAAATCTGACTTTGGGATTAAACTATGGGATTGTAAATACTGAATACAATAAACTGAATCTAGTTTATGATGTAGATAAATTACTTGTTGCCTCTTACCCTGACATGGACTGGGATGACAATGGATATATTGGTGGCTATGATGAAGATGGGAACCAGAGTCCTGGAAATGATTATAATAAAAAAGGACAGATAGAAATTGCTCATACTGATCCTATATATCTAGCATTGTTCACTTCATGGGTTGATGATTGGTTTATAGGTGGTGATATTGACCGAGCAGTGTCAGGCGAGTATGGAGACAAAATTATTGGAGGNTGGACCTGGGATGATTCGATGGATCTTAATGAAAATAATAAGCCCGATGCAAATGAAATGGTCCGAACAGATGATATTAANCCTGGTGNTCAAGGCTGGGGNAAGTACAATGAATGGGGCCAGAAAGAAGTTGGTAATAGTGATGATCGCAGCCTTTCAGATGAATTAGATAAACTAGTCCATAATTTTGGNCTTGAATATTGGTATGGGAAGTATTTTGCAATACGTACTGGTTATTATTATGATAAAACAGGGAAAATAAGTAATCCAACTTTTGGAATAGGTTTAAGATTNGCTGGCTATGGTTTTGATTTTGGATACACATATGGAGAGCCAGGACATCCGCTAACAAATACGATGAGATTCTCACTAAATATGGAATATTAGTCAATTTTCTGTGAAATTTAGTTTGTCTAGAAACTGGATTTTTTTCTTTTCCTGGTTTTTATTATCTATTACGAGTGCTGAAACATCTGGAGAACTCCGTATTTGTGCTCTAATGGTTAGTTTTCAAGAGGATAATAAAGAAAGCACAACGGGGAANGGGAAGTTTTTAAGTGCTGTAGAAGGTATTGACTGTGGACTCTATCATATTGATCCACCACCGCATGATAGAGCGTACTTTTACTCCCAGCTAAAGGCAGTCAATAATTATTTTCAATCTGTTTCGTATGGGCAATTTGGGGTTGANCTTTCCCAGAGCGATATATATCCACTAGCATCTACATCATATGAACTGTTACAACCGATGTCTTACTATTATCCATACAATGAAGAGAATATTTCAGAAGATAGGCTTGTAGAACTATTTAAAGAGTCAATTGAAACAGCTTATATAACGGATGCTATAGATTATTCTAATTATGACCTTATAATTGTTTTTCATGCTGGTATTGGGCAGGATTTTTCACTCCCTTTTTTAGACCCTACTCCTGAAGATATTCCATCTACATTTGTTGATCTTGAAATGATAAAAAATTCTATAGGTGAAAATGGTATCACAATAGGAACAGCTACTATAGAAAAAGGAATTCTTTTACCAGAAACTCAAAATCATCTCAACTATGAAATCTCTAATTCTATGTTCTCTAATGAGTCTGATCCATGTGATTATCAGTATGGATTGAGTGGAACTTTATCACTAATGATTGGATTTGCAGTAGGCTTGCCCCCACTTTGGGATATTGAAAGTGGTAAAAGTCGAATTGGTGTTTTTGGACTGATGGATCAGGGNTCTAACAATGGAAGAGGAATTGTACCTTCTCCACCAGATCCTTGGTCACGAATCTATGCTGGCTGGGAATTACCAACTATTGTTACTGACAATTCTCAAGTTGTTCTTCCAAAAAGAAGTCTGAATAATATTATTAGAGTTGATATTAATGAGGCAGAATACTTTTTAATAGAAAACAGGGTCAATCATTACCGAAAAGGTGTAAGCGTAGACTCAATAAGATTTAAGACCTGGCAAGATACAGATAACTACCCGTCTTTTATAAAAAGTTTAAAAGACTCTGTGAGTATAGAGAGTGATAACAATGGCGTAATAACAAGTATACCAGACTATGATATTGGTTTACCTGGTTCTGGTTTGTTGATTTGGCATATTGATGAAAACAAAATCCAATCTGGTATTGGTGATTATTCAATAAATAAAAACATAGACTTTTCTGGAATAGATATTGAAGAAGCAGATGGAGCACAAGATATTGGGCATGAGTCATTTTTCATGTTTAACGATCCGTCATCTGGGTACTTTGGAGATATGTGGTTTGCTGAGAATGAGGAATATTTTCGTGCAAATCCCCAGAATGAAGGAATGTTACCTGTGTTTGATGAAAATACTTACCCAAACACGAACTCNAATAATGGTTCAAAAAGTTATTTATCCATAGAAAATATCNGNCATGCACANGATACNNCCACGTTTAATATTATTAATACNCTCAAGCCGTATGGATATAGTGATTCNAGTGCATATTATCGAGCCTTTTTTACAATAAATAATGCAGGATCAACTATATTGATTGGNGGCTTGGACTCACTATGGTTTACAAAGAATATTNATAACGGTACTCGTCCTTATTTTCATTCACTCATTTCGAATGAGGTTTTGATTGGTATGAATAATTCAGGAGAACTTTCTTTGGTTGAGGTTTTTGAATATTTTCATAGTAGTGTGATACATTCAGTATATGAGTATGATAGTGATTATGAGAATCTTTCTTTTAGAGGTTCTGTTACCATTGACTCTCTAATATATCCGGTATATAGAAATGATTTTCAAGAAAAGTCACTATTAAATCAAGAGCAATGGGATGAACATACTAGTTCTGTATTTGGTCCTCAAGGCGTGTACATAATTAATGAACAAAATGGAATATCAACTATTAGTACAAGTGGGGAGGAAAATGCGTTAAATGAGCTATCACCGAGTTCTATTTCTGGTATTGATCTACAGCTTGATGCGGNAGTTGATNTACTGGTTGTTGATAACGATGGNATACTTTCAGCATATAATAATCAGTTATCATTGTTATCTAATTTCCCTGCTGATTACAAAGTAACTGGGNCTCTATTATCTAAAAATTTATTAGGAGATGATTATCCTGAAATAATTGTTAAATCAATAGACTCGAGTTCAATTNATATTATTGATTATCAAGGGAGAATATTATCTGNNATTGCTACCGAGAAAAATGATGACTTAGTTTTAATCGCAACAATTAATCAAAAGAATTGTATCATCACCAGGTATAATATTTTTCAATTTTATGATAATGATGACAATAAAGGAAATGAATGGACAAATATCCATGGCGATCAAGGTAACAGTAGAAATTTAGATATTCAATATACACCTACTAACATAAGTACAAAATTAGTTTCAGCGGCTTATTGTTATCCTAATCCAATCAAATCATTAAAAGCTAAAATTCGCGTTGAAACAAATAATGCGCGTTTTTTAGAGGCAAAAGTGTATAATTCCTCAGGCCATTTTATAAAAAAATTCACTAATAATACGAACTCTTCAGGTTACCATATTACAGAATGGGAATTTGATGTAAGTGAATTAGAGTCCGGAATATACTTTGCGCGGTTAGAGGCGAAAGCAAATTCTTCTAATAGTGTTTCTGATTATTCAAATATAATTAAGATTGCAGTTATAAAATAAAGATGAATAGGTTTATTTTATTTTTCCTCCTATCAATCATTTTTGGTCAAGCTAAATATAATCATCCAGAGCTTGATTGGTATACTTTTGAAACCGAGCATTTTAAGATCCATTACCATAGTGAGACTGAAATATCTGCTAGAGAAGCTGCCACAGTAGCGGAATTTATTTATCCTAAGATAACCCAATTTTATGAATTCGAGCCTCAAGATAAAACAGATCTAATTCTTAAGGATACAGATGATTACTCTAATGGAGCCGCATATTATTATGATAACAAAATTATTATTTGGGCTTCCCCCTTGAACTTTGAACTAAGAGGAAGTCACAGGTGGTTACAGAATGTTATTACTCATGAGTTTGCACACATAGTGTCACTGCAAAAATCAATGAAAATGGGGACGCATATTCCTGGCGCTTATTTTCAGTTTATGGGCTATGAAAAAGAAAAAAGGAAGGATGTCCTCTATGGATATCCTAAAACCTTAGTAAGCTATCCTATCCCAGGTACAATTGTGCCACCATGGCTAGCTGAGGGAGTTGCTCAGTTTATGTATGATGATGCTGACTGGGATCATTGGGATACTCACCGGGATATGATTTTGAGAGACAGATCTATAAATAACAATTTATTGACATTTGATGAGATGAACACTTTTGGCAAGAAGGGAATAGGAAACGAGTCAACATACAACGCAGGGTTTGCCCTAACCAGGTATATATCCTATAAGTATGGATCAGCTTCGTTAAAGAAAATAATGACAGATCTTTCAAAACCGTTCCAATTTTCTATTGATGCTGCTATTTATAATATCTTAGATATTAGCGGATATGATCTGTATGATGATTTTATATCTACCATAAAGGATAGATATGATATGCTTATTAAACCAATTGAAATAAATCATATAAAGCCTAATATAATTATAGATGAAGGAAGTACAAATGTCTTCCCAGTTTGGTCTCCAGATAGTAATAGATTTTTATACTTGAGTAATAAAGAGAATGATTTTTTTGGTCAAACAGACTTATATCTATACGATCTAAATGATAATAAGGAGCAAAAAATATCTGGTTCTGTATTCTCAGCACCAGCCTGGAATCCTAATGGTAAGGTAGTCTACTTTAGTAAGAAACCTAAGTTTCCTGATAAAAATGGATCTAAATACTATGATCTGTATGAGTATCATCTGGAGACAAAAAAAGAAACAAGAATAACGGAATCTTCCAGAGGTTTTTCACCGGTATTTATTGCTCAAGATAGTAGTATTGCTTATCTATCAACGAAAGACGGTGCGCAGGATATATATCAAATTAATTTAAAAAACAGAGANATAAATCAAATAACAGAGTTTAATGATAGGCCTATAGTTAGTAGCCTGGGATATAACGAAAAAAACCATAGTCTATACTTTGATATTTCTACAAATCACTATAGAGATATTGCAATAATATCCTTGTCTGATACCGTATATAGGATGGTTTTGAATAATCCAATGTGGGATGAGCGAAACGTGACTTTTATGGATAACGGAGCACTTATTTATTCCAATGATAGAAGTGGAATATTTAACCTATACTGCATTGACTCATTAAATAAAATGCAAGGATATATAACTAATGTATATGGTGGTGCGTTTATGCCGAGCATTAATAAAAATGGGAAGGTGTTATACTCTATTTATGATAATGGGGGATATAAAATTGCCATAATTGATTCATTAGAATTTATTGATGAGTCCTTGGTGGGATATTCTCCTTCCTACTATATGAAAAATAAAGATCATCTTGATCCAATTACCGATCTTGATACTTCTAAATCTTCTGTATATGTTGACCAATTTCCTAATATGTTCATAATGCCGAAGCTTATGTTTGACTATGGTACTACCAAGCCTGGTATCTATTTTTATTCTAGTGAAATACTAGATCGTTTGAGCATTTTTGGCGGAATTTCTATTAATAATTTATTGGACTCTGACTTATTTTTTATATTTGAGTTTAACCGTTTGTTTCCAACATTGTTTTTTGAAACCTATTATCTAACAAGAAATACAACTGATCAAATAGAATATCAAGATATCTATGAGATTGACAGTGATATCAAATTCAGGATGATTTTATTCAGGCCGGGATTAAGAATTCCTCTTTATGGTAGCACATTGGAAATTTTTAGTTCGTGGCAAAGATATCGAGCTTTTATTAATGAATCATTACCTTCGGAGATGATAGAAGCGGGCGCTGCATATGATTATTACCGTGGTGCATCTATCAATGCTGATTGGAAAATAGATATAATTAAACCAAGGCTAGATGGAGGTATTAATCCATCAAATGGTCTAAAACTCTCAGCTAAAATTGACATCGAAAATAATAAATTTATTAAGGGATTAGACTTTTCAGATGCAGGAACCTTAGTTGAAAAATTCATGGACAATAATCTTGTACGCTTGCAGAGTGATTTTATCTATCATTATGAACTTCCATGGTTTGAAAGATGGACAACCTCGATCCATATAAATGGAGGATATATAACGAATACAGAGGTGGATTCATTCTTCCATTTTTTTAATGGAGGAATGAGTGGAATAAAAGGATATCCATTTTATAGTATTGAGGGTACAAAAACAGCGTTGTTTGATCTTTCTTTTAGACTTCCATTAGTGCGAGAAAAGCATATAAAGTTAGGCTGGTTTATTTTACAAAATAGTGTACTTGGTACTATTTTTCAGTTTGGAGACGCATGGAGAGATAAAACTGACCAGGCGTGGAAAAAGTCAGTCGGTATTCAATGGCGTGTTAATGGATTTTCTTTTTATAATTATCCTACAGCAATTGAGTTAGAAATACACCGAGGATTAAATAAATTCAATAGAGTAATTAAAGGAGAAACATACTCATATGGTAAAGAACTTAGAACATATTTCAGGGTCTTGTTTGATTTTTAGATTAATACTACTACTTATCCTTATTCTTCCTCTGAATGGACAAGATTCAACAAAAGTGATTGTGGATAAAGATTCGACATTCTATCCTGGTAAGCCCTTGATTATGTCTCTGATAGTTCCAGGTTTGGGGCAGTTATACAATAAAGAGCCAATATGGAAACCAAGTCTATTTATTGGTTCAGAAATATTAAGTTTGGCAAGCATCTTTTATGCAAATAAAAGAGCAGATGAGATTAGAATGAAATATCAAGAATTTGCTGATAATAATTGGAGCCTACAAAACTGGTGGAATTTTACCCAGTCAGGACCATCAGTTATTGAAAATAATGGTATGTACTTTACAGATAATAAGCTAAAGGCAATGCGNAGCTATATTGGAACCCATCATCTAACAATTCATCTGAAAGGCGATCTGTTAAACCTTTTTAATACAGAGTTTTTAACCTCAGACAGTCTTGCTCTAATTTCCAGTTATTTAGGTTCTGATGATATTAGTATGGTTAAAGATAGGCACTACTACGAGAATATTGGAAAATATGATCAATTTGTTGGTGGTTGGTCTGACGTATCTACAGATTGGTATTGGGAAGAAAAAGATGTAGGTGACAGTATTGAGATTGTAATAAAAACTCCAAATAAACAGGATTATCTTGATAAAAGGTATCAGGCAAATCAGTGGCTATCTTTCGCTAAATTCAGTGTTAGCGCTATGATGTTTAATCATGTTTTGAGCGGATTAGAGGCCGTATGGGCTAATAGGANTAAAGATTCTCAAGATGTTAAT
Organism: Fidelibacterota bacterium; assembly: GCA_002713885.1. Classification (GTDB taxonomy): domain Bacteria; phylum Fidelibacterota; class Marinisomatia; order Marinisomatales; family UBA1611; genus TMED80. Next base: position 9,520 of record PAVC01000056.1, on the reverse strand, counting down.
CAAGAAAAGAAAAAAGTAGATCTAGATCTAGGTTTACTTTTTAATCCAAATAATAATATTGGCATTGGCGGATTAACACTTAGGTTAAGTTTTTAAGATGTATAGAGTTTATTTTTTNTTATTTATTTTTTTTGGATGTTCTTCAACGCTTCCTGATGAATCTTTATCATTGGCAGAGCATTTAAAAATTGGTATGGACTATTTAGACGAAGAAAAATATGTCAAGGCACAAGATGAGTTTAAATTTGTATTATCAAGAGGAACTGGAACTGATTATGGCGATGATGCACAATTTTTTTTAGCAGAATCTTATTTTTTGAATGATCAGTTTATGCTATCTATTAAAGAATATGAAAATCTTACTAGGAAAATGGCTTTCAGTCCATTTTTTGAAAAATCGAGGTTCAGGATTTGCGAGGCNTATCGTATTGAAAGTCCTGACTACTANAATGATCAGTCTTATACGGAAAAGGCTCTAGAAAGATATCAAGAATTTTTAGATGATTTCCCAGAATCAGAGCATGGTCAGAATGTCACAGAGTCAATGTCTATCTTAAGAAATAAGCTTGCAAAGAAACTTTATGANACNGGAGTTCTTTACTTAAAAATAGATGAGTTTGAACCGGCTAGAATGTCCTTCAATAGTGTCCTAGATCAATACTATGATACGGATATTGTTGAANAAGTCTATGTTGGTNTGATAAAATCATATATAAAAAGTAATAAGATTAAGCAGGCAAAAGAATATTGGCTAAATAAAGGCCAAGAAGAGATAGTTAGTGAAGAATTAATTAATGAAATTGAGCATTTGTTTGCAGAAGTAGAAAAATAATGAAAATTTGTCTATTTGGTGGAACATTTGACCCTCCTCATATAGGTCACTTGCTTATTGCCCAAACTNTTTATGAAGCTGAGAATTTTGATAAAATACTTTTTATTCCAGCATACACACCACCTCATAAAAATGGTGTAACTCCGATGAAGCACAGGATAGAGATGGTAAAAATTGCTATAAGTGATAATCCAAATTTTGAATATTCAGATGTTGATATAGTCAGAAAAGGAATCTCATATACTATCGATTCTATTNTTGATATTAAACGTAAATACGAATTAACTGATGATGAAATTTATTTTCTAATAGGAAGCGACAGTCTAATTGATTTTAAAAACTGGAAAAATCCTAAAGAAATTTTAGACGAATGTAATGTTATTGTAGCAATTCGTCCTGGATTCAGACCTAGTGATATTCCATACTGGATTCTGCAAAGGGTTCATTTTGCTAACATACCAAGGTTTGAGCTTTCTTCATCTAAAATAAGATCTAGATGGGTGAAAGATTTGACAATAAGGTATATGGTTACTCTACCTATTTGGGAATATATAAATAAAAATAGCCTTTACAGCAGTAAAGGTTAAGCTTATCCAGAAAAATCCAAGTACCACCTAACCAGATTTAGTGATACTAGTAAGGTGCCTTCTAGTCTACTTATTTGCCAGCCTGTCCTCATCATTATTAGGACCATAGAAACCATAATAATAAGCACAATAATACTTGAGTGGATATCGGCCTGTATAGGAGTTGGATTAATGATTCCAGCAAGACCTAGAACACCCAATAAATTAAATAGGTCACTGCCTATTAAATTACCTATCGCCATACCATGCTTTCCCTTAAACGCTGCCGTCAGGGAAGTGGCAAGTTCTGGCGCAGAAGTTCCTGCTGCAACGATTGTAACAGCAATTACCCAGTCTGATACACCAAAAGCCCGTGCCAATGAAGACGCGTGTTCAACCATAAGNTGACCACCAAGTACAATCATTACCAAGCCGAAAAAGAAAAATGCATATGATTGCATACTAGCTGACTCTGGATGTGTTTCTTCAATCGGTTCTTTTTTAATAAATAGAAATACGATATAGCCTATTAAAGCGAGGAAAAGTAGTGATCCTTCTATAGCTGCAATATTATCGCTGATATCCCAACCGTTGAACCCGAAGAAGAGTATATAGATTAAAATGGTAACAGATAATAGAAAGAAACCATCACGATATAATAATTTTGGNGTAATATGTATTGCCCTAATCATAGCCGTACCACCTAGAATAAAACCAAGATTAAATATGTTTGATCCTACAACATTTCCAATAGATATATCTGTCTGACCAGTAATGGCGGCACGTATGGTAACTGCAAACTCAGGTGCTGAAGTNCCAAACGCCACAACCGTTAGTCCTATTACNAGGTCAGATATTTTTAGAGAGTGGGCTATNTCTGAAGCAGCTTCAACAAGATAATCAGCGCCTTTCCAGAGCATTATAATTGATGCGATGACTAAAATGATATCTAATAATAAGATCATTTACTAATTATTATTTTATGAATGGTTTTTAAGAAGAAATTAAAGTTACACATATTAATTGGTATGTATATTGCTAATTCTTTAATATAAGATTAACCTCTAGTTGTCGATCTTCGTAGCTTTTTCTNTTTATAATAAATAAGTAATNTAACAGTATGATNGAATTTCAAAATGTTTCTTACACCCATAATAAAGGNAGTGGTGTTACAAACTTAACTTTTTCGATAGATGATGGTGATTTTGTTTTTTTGATTGGGTCCACGGGATCTGGAAAAACTACATTGATGAGACTAATCTATTTTGACTTGTGGTGTGATACCGGAAGGATTCAAATAGGAGATCATAACTCAGAATTAATAAGAAAAAAACATGTTCCTCATATTAGAAGAAATATAGGAATGGTTTTTCAAGACTATCAGCTTCTCAATGATCGCAATGTATTTCATAATGTAGCCTTGCCGTTACATGTGATGGGCTATAATGCAAATGAGATACCTTATAGAGTAGAAGAAGCACTAGACCTTGTTGGTTTTGAAGGAAAAAGAGGCCACTATCCAGATGAACTTTCNGGAGGTGAGAAACAGAGGGTAACGCTTGCTCGTGCGATAGTTAAGGAGCCCGATATTATACTAGCAGATGAACCCACAGGGAACTTAGATCCCGTATCTGCTTTTGAACTTGTGCAGTTATTAGAAACAATCAATAATAATGGCACGACTATCTTAATGGCTTCTCATAATTATAATCTAATTAAGGGTCGTGGTCGTAGGATATTAGAGCTAAAAGATGGAGCTATTAGAGGAAGTTAATGGATAAACTTCTATATTTGATTTCAGAAGGGTTTAAAAATGTCTGGCGACATAAAATGACAACATTTACCGCAGTATTTTCATTGTTTCTTGCATTGTATTTTGTTGGTCTTTTAGCTGTNGCAGGAGAGAATACCAAGTCCATATTACAATATCTTAGATCAAAGTATAAGATTGAAGTATTTTTTAAGCAGGACGTTGAATACAAGTCGGCAAAAAGTATATCAGCATCTATATTAAAAATAAAAGGAGTACGGTCATCTACAGTTATAAATAAAGATGACGCTGTTAGGATTTTTAAAGATCAATTTGGAGAGGATATTCTNTCAATATTAGGATATAATCCTCTTCCTATAAGCGCTGTAGTGAATTTGAAAAGAAAGTTAGACCAATTATTAGATACTTCTCCAATAGTTAATGAGATAAAAAGTTTAGATGGGGTAGAAGAGGTTCGCTATCAGGGACATTTAATAAAAAAAATCGAAAGAACTTATGCAAAAATAATGAAATATTTTCCTTTTATGGCAATGGTATTTATCCTTGTGGCGGTCTTGGTAATATATAATACTGTTAAACTTTCAATTTTTGCTAGGAAGGATTTAATAAATTCTTTAAACCTGATTGGTGCTACCAAACTTTTTATCCAAATGCCTTTTATTTTTGAGGGTTTGATTGATGGATTTATGGCTTCATTAATAGCCTCACCATTAATTCTATTAACAGTAAATGGTATAAACTATATGATGAACAATTTTACTTCTTGGAACATTCAATTATCGATAGAACCTATTTTATTTTTATGGCTAACATTACTTTCTGGCATTATTTCTGTTGTAGGTAGTTATAGAGCTGTCTCAGGCATCATGAAATAGCACTATAAAAAGAAATTATTCTCAATAGATACAATTATCATTAACAAATAAACTAACATTACTAGGAGAACATTTTGGCAGAAAAAAAATCAGTTAAGACAAAAAAGCAGACTGCAAACAAGAAAGAANCTAAGTCTCAAAAAAAGTCTAACAATACTGATANACAAAACCAATTGGATCAATTGCAAGATAAACATATTCGCCTCAAGGCTGAATTTGAAAATTTTAGAAAGAGGAAAAATAAAGAGATATCTTCACTACTTCAGTATGATGGCGAGGGAGTCATTAAAAATGTCCTACCAATTATAGATGATATAGAAAGGATGGTTGATTCTATNGANGAAACAGATGCTAATAACGGAGAATCACTAATTGAAGGTGTCAATATTTTAAAGTCAAAAATTGACCGTTTTTTAGAAGCAAAAAATATCGAGCCTTTTGGTGAAGAGGGTGAAGTATTGGACCCAGAATTACATGATGCTATGTTAACACAGAGCGATAAAAAGAAAGAAGACAATACTGTTCTTAATGTTTTTGAAAAAGGATACCACTATCATGATAAGGTAATCCGTCATGCAAAGGTAGTAGTTAATAAAAAATGAGAGATTTTTATGATGTGTTGGGTGTTTCAAAGGATGCTCCCGGAGACACTATCAAGAAAGCTTATCGGAAGCTTGCTTTAAAATATCATCCTGACAAAAACCCTGGAGATGAAGGAGCAGAGAAAAATTTTAAAGAAGCAGCTGAAGCTTATAGTATTCTTAGCGACAGTCAAAAAAGAAGCCAGTATGACCAGTTTGGCCATGCTGGTGTTGGTATGGGAGGTGCCCAGGGCGGTGGCTTTGGTGGTGGAGTGCATATGAATATGGAAGATATTTTTTCACAATTTGGAGACATATTTGGTGGAAGTCCATTTGAAAGTATTTTTGGAGGCGGTAGGCAAAGGAATTCTAGGTCAAAAGGATCAGATATAAGAATAAAATTATCTTTAACGTTTGAAGAAATAGCAACGGGTACAGAAAAGAAAATAAAAATAAAACGTTCAATATTATCTGATGGTGTAACATTTAATACTTGTTCAACTTGTAATGGAAATGGTCAAGTTATGCAGATTACAAATACGGTTCTTGGTAGGATGCAGCAGACTAGTGTATGTCCAAGATGTAGTGGAAATGGAAAAATAGTTGGTAATCGACCACCAGGTGTAGCCCCTGATGGTATGATAAAAAAAGAAAAAACAATAAATATTAAAGTTCCAGCAGGTGTTGAGTCAGGAAATTATATGACAGTAGATGGCCAAGGAAATGAAAATATTCAAGGCTCCCCCGGGGATTTGTTGGTGGTATTTGAAGAGAAAAATCATCAGTATTTCGTTAGAGACGGGGAAAATATTTTCATTGAAGTTACCATTAGTTATCCTGATGCTGTTCTGGGTACCAAAATTGATATTCCAACACTTGATGGAGTATCAACACTAAAAATTCCGAGTGGTATTCAATCCGGTAAGCTATTAAGAATGAGGTCCAAAGGATTTCCGATGCTTCGCACCTCTTCTCGAGGGGATCAAATTGTTAGAGTCATTTTAAATACTCCTGATTCTGTCTCTAGAGGAAGTAAAAAGATTATTGAAAAACTTAGTAATGAACTTGGGCCAATAAAGAACCCTTTTTCAAAAATTGATCTATAATATCCAAACTATTTTACTTTTTATAGCTTAAAGAAAATAATAACCATAATGCTCATTGGTTTATTAATATTAACCGCTATCAAATACCAAAAACTATTTATATGCTAAAAATGAATCAAAATAAACTGTCAGACTTACTAGAACTAGCAATGGTTCTGGCCTTTCTTTTTCTAATATTTGTTATCTATGTACCAGTCTTTATTTGGGCAGAAGAGCATGATTATGAAAAAAGAAGTCGTTTTAATATGCAAAATATTTATGATGTTGAAGTGTTTTATGAACAATTGACTGGATCCTATAGTCCTAACTTTTTTGAGGCGATGCATGTTGTGAATTCAGCAAGAGATTCTTTATTAGGTGATTCCCTCTATGTTGGTGAGCAAAGCCTTACACTATTTGGTAGACAGTATAATGTTGATATATATGAAACGTTTGGCTTTAACTATGATACAACATTTGGTTTTAAAAGCTATCGAAGAGATACGATACTTGACACAACGGTTCAAATAATTATGTATTCTCAAGAACTTGGTAGAAATGATACCAGTTTCACTCAAAAAAAGTATCTTAATACTTATATGGAAGATCCAAATTTTGTTGAAAAACTTAGTGAGGAGCCGTTAAAACGTGTTGAACTGATTGAGTATTACAAAACATTTTTACCTGATTCCAGCACCTATAGTTGTCCTCTTACTACTAAATCATATATAATAAATGTTGATAATGAAAACAAAAAATTTAAGGTAGTTAGCCCAATTACCAGGGAAAACCCTTATAAAGATCCGAGGTTTCTAATATTCTCCCTAAAATCTAATGGTCATGGTGAGATTAATGATGGAAACCGCAGCTGGGATTAGAATAGTATATAATGATAGGTATTGTAATATCAGATACGTTTCTCATAACTGGGGTTTGGTCAGATGCAGATAATGATCCGACGCTCCATAATGTAAAACAAATTGATTATACTGAACCGATAAATGATATTATCCATAAAGAAGGAGAACTAAGCTCAGTACTTGGGATTGCGCTTAGAAGAGTCTCAGAAGCGATACCATATAGTGGCCAAGATATTGCAGTTGCAATATCTGACGAATTTTTATACCATGACTCTGTTGAGACAGAGATTGATCTTGCTCGTGAGGACTATTGGGACTACGTATCATGGATTGAAAAGAAAAAAAACAGGCCACCTTATCAAAAAATGTCAATATTCGGCCAGATATATCTTCCTGATGAAATTAATATTCATACAGTATCATGTCCCACAACACTGATTAGAACAATAAAATTATCAGTTGCTGAATTAGGCGGGAATCCATATTGGATGGGGCCATCAAGTTCAGTTGTGATCGATGCTGGATATGTTTCTGATGCTGGGATGGTTATTAAAAAGAAGAACCAATATAGATTTTATATGGTAAAAAACTGTCGTTTCGATCATGGTATAATTGCGTTTACTTCAGGGCAGCCAAAAATAATTTCTTCAACAGAAAGTGATGAATATACGCTTGGGTCTTTTAAGCTTATTCAGTCAGATATTGATGATATACCTATTTACTCTCCTGATAAACTTGGCAGGCAAGCGCTATCGTGTTGGGAGAGATCTGATCTTAGAAAGATGGATCCTTTTGAAGATGTTAAACTAAGTAGCAATATTTCTGATAGCACTAATCATTATGAGTCAAATATTTTAACAAGCCTTGCTCTCGGTGCATCCTCTAGACACTCTTTTAATTTTTTCGATGAAGAAAAAATATCTGATTTCTTGTTTACTGAAGTATTTTCTGAAGATAAAGATATTGAAAGAGAGCCATTCTCTTTGCCGCAGACACCAATTACAAAAGAAAAAAGAGTTCGCAAAAGTGATCCTATTACAGGTGGTGAGATGGTCTGGCTTTTGTTTGCACTTATTGTAATAATGGGACTGTTTTTTGCAATGAACTATATAAAATTTCGTGAGAGTATTAATAAACCATTATTTAGCGGTGATGATAACTATGTGATTAAAAAAATTGATCCAGTAAATCTGAACGAAAGAGCTCAAGGGACTGTTGATTATGATATTAATATGCACCTTCAGTCTAGAGAAATCTCATCTGTTATTTCAAAACTTTTTAATTCTACTGAACTAAAGATGTATAATAATTTGACAATTACTGGAACATTCATTAGTCTAGAATATATGAGCGGTCTGAATCCTGATATTGAACATATTGTTGGATTAGAAACAACTAGCTACTCTGTAGAATCAGCTGGTTCAGACAGTACGATGTTTCTTTGGTATTATAGTTTCGATTTTCCTGAATTAAATAAGACTGAAGGTATGACCAGTGGTTTTGGAAAAGATGAGTTTTTAACGATGATAGATACTACAGTAAATGATTACACACTCAAATTTTTCGATCAGTTTTATAAAACAAACAGAATATATGAACCAGTTTTGATTTGGGTCAGAGGAGTAGAAGATATAAAAACAACTGGAAATATTTTAACTCATTCCGGGCCGACAGTGCTATTTAGAAAATTTGTTTTGTTTAATGAAGTTGATAAGCCTGATCCAAGAGCGGGATTTTACGTATCTTTTCTTGATATTTAGACTTAATGAAAATACTTGGTGGTCGCTATAAAGGCCTAACTATTGATACCTCTAAGAATATTTTATATAGGCCTACCCAGACTCGTATTAGAAAAAGTATTTTTGATATACTCGCACCGTTTACATATTCAAGCGTTCTTGACTTATACTCAGGCTCTGGAATTTTAGGCTTTGAATCAGCAAGTCGAGGCGCGGAATCAATAACATTTGTTGACAATAATTCTGCCTCAATAAAAATGTTGAATAGAAATAAAACTAAGTTTGATAGTCCCGAATTTTTTGTGATAAGAAAAAAAGTTTTTTCCTATTTAAAAGGTTTAAACGATAATTATGACCTGATTTTTGCAGATCCACCATATGATAAATTAGACTATAGTCTGTTAATCAACATGTGCATAGAAAAATTATCTAAAAATGGTAAATTGATAGTAGAGATGAGTAATAACAAATTTTCTTTTAAAGATTCTATTGAAAGAAAATATGGTGACACAAAAATAGTTATATGCAATCAGAAATGAAGAGAATTATATACCCAGGGACTTTTGACCCAATACATAACGGACACTTAGACATTGCCAATAGAGCTGCGAAAATATTTGATGAGTTGGTACTGGTCGTTGCTATTAATAAGGAAAAAAATCCATTGTTTACTAGTGATGAAAGAATTGCCCTTATTGAAAAATGTGTAGTTGATATAAAAAACGTACGAGTTAGTTCTTTTAATGGTTTAGTTGTTGATTATGCTAAATCAGAAGAGGCAGTAGCAATCATAAGAGGATTGAGGCATGTAAGTGATTTTGAGTTTGAATTTCAAATGGCAATGATGAACTATAATCTAAATCCAGAGATTACCTCAATGTTTATGATGCCAGATGAGAAATACATTCATCTGAACTCTACAGTTATTAAGGATGTAGCAAGACTTGGTGGAGATATTTCAGGCTATATACCAGAATCTGTTAAGAGTGCGTTATTAGAAAAATATAGAAGCTAAATATTTCTTAGATTAGCACTCTGTATATTCCAAATTAAACTTGATTATATGCCTACGTACGATTATATCTGTAACGACTGTAGTGAAATATATGAGTATTTTCAATCTATGTCCGATGATCCGTTGACTGAATGTCCAGAATGTAAAAAAGACAGTTTAAGAAGAGTGATCAGTGGGGGAACGGGTCTGATTTTTA
>PAVC01000055.1 GCA_002713885.1 Fidelibacterota bacterium | reverse complement strand
TTTAGTCGGAGATGGAGAGCTTAAAGGTAAAATTCTTGAAAAGATTGACCAATTAAAACTAGATGGTAAGGTTCATCTTACTGGAAACAAAAATAACCCCTGGTCTGTATACCACAGCATGGACTTGTTTATTATGAGCTCAATCTATGAAGGCTTAGGCAGATCGATAACAGAGGCTTTATCTTGTGGTGTTCCTGTAGTTTGTACAGATGTAGAAGGTGTACCGGAAATTGTTAGAGATAATATAACCGGTATTTTGGTCCGACCAAAAGATTCCAATAAACTAGCAGATGCAATAATACGTACTTTAAATGATATGGAGACTGCAAAAAAAATGGCAGAAGAAGGTCGTAGATTTGTCAATGATAATTTTGATGTTAATAAAATGGTGAATGATATTGATAGTCTCTACAATACTTTATTATCATAGTTTATTAATTACCAGCTAAAGTCCAACCCAAGAATAAATTTTTCACTCGTATTTTTACTATTTCTCGCATAAGGATCAACCGTCTGAATTATTGAATAAGTTGATCTTATTTTCAATAAATCAGAAAAAATGTAATTAAAGCTAGTATTTAATTCAGAAATTTTATTTTTAGTGGTTAGAAAGAAGTCTGTGTCCCAATCCATTTCTTTATCTCTATTATCATAGTCATCCAAAATATTTCCACCGCTCCCCGCACCTTTTATAATATGTTCAAAAGAGGACTCAATAATAATTTTTGGAGTCGGGAAATAAAAAGATTCTAAGCGTAATACCTTGCTGCTAGGACCATAAGGAGAGCCTAAAGATTTTTCTCTATGTGCATAAGAAAAATCAGGGTGAGTATACGTCCAAGGCCTTGTTACATTATATTCTAGCCTCAAATCTGGAAGTGACATATTTGATGAAGTAAAAAACAATCCAATCTGATAAGAGTATTTATTTCCCCACCAGTTCGACATTATATCCTGCCATGAAAGTTCATCAATTAATAATGTATTGTAGACTATTAAGCCGGGAATGATCCTGTATGATATGTCAAAGGCCATTAAAATATTATCGAGATCTCCTAGATTGTGTTCCTGTGACCAGTAGAATGAAATTGGGTTCAGATACCCGATCTCAGGAGAGCGGTTACCGTACACAACTAGTTCAGAGAAAGAAGTATATAAATTATTATTTATTTTTATTTGCGCCCTGTGTCCAGCAATGAATTTTTCTTTTTTGATATTTGACAAATGTATGTTTTGAATTGATGAAGCAAGCAAAGACCCATGAAAGTATTCTAGTCGCAATGAGCCTATATTTTTATAAAGGGAAATGCGATTAAATGGGATCGCATTTGCAGCTATAATGGGGGATCGTCCAGATGACCAGCCCCATGAAAATGGGTTATTTGCGATTTCTATATCTAAGACTGAATTTTTTATATATAACGAAGTTTGGTTGGTATACCAAAAGTTCATGTCAATAGTGGGGAAATATTTTACCCATTCGTCATTATACTCATCTGATATCCAGATCGTTCTTCCACTATGCCTATGCATAGAGAATTTAGATGACAGAAAAATATTATTTTTGATAAATCCATTTAAATAAAATTCATCTGAGTACTGGAATTCACTTGTGCTTTTATTTGGCTCAAATAAGATTTTTTCCTTCCAGCTAAGCCACATAGACATTGAGTCTGATGTAGATTGGAAAAAATATTCTTTTGGTTTATTAAAATTATCGTTTGTTATACCTTTTAAAAGATAATCTATCTTATGCTTTAATATTGAATTAGTCGAACTGGAATCCATTTTGGCTAGTTGTATATCACGCTTATGTATTCTAATAATATCATTTTCATAATTACTTAAAAAATTATTAGCATCGATTTTACTGATTGAATTATTACCAAAATATTCGAGCGGTATATCACCTAAAGCGGAATATCTTTTTATCAGAATCTGCGATGGATGATTAACTTCTATGGGAAGTTGTGAGAAACCATTTGTGAGTAACATTAATGTTACTAATGGTAATGTTTTTATATAAAAGTTTCTCATAGTCATTGCATTTACCCACCTCAAATGCTAAGTTTACGTTCCAATTTAAGGAATCCTATCGAAAAAAAACGCTAACAGTTTGTCAAAAATAAATAGAAGAAATTAAGCTTCGCTTGACAAGCCTGGAGGCGTCACTCCATAGTTATTATTGACGCTTAGTATCTAATTATATAGATAATTATTTGATCAATATTAGATGGGAATATTAAACCAATTATTAGTTCGCTATCCAAAGTGGATCGTATCCTGGGCCTTGGTTCTTATAGATGCGGTTATTGGATACTATGTAATAATTAATGTTTTATTAGATATCCCAAATGTTCTATCAAATTCTTCAATATTTTCAATCTTTACCACATTACAGATTGGTTGGTGTTTTACTTTTTGGGCAACTAATCTATATAATGGTGATGCTGAGATTTCAAGGTTTGGTGAGACAGAGAACCTTATCAGGCTAACGTTCATTATTATGACCACTTGTATATTTCTATTGGGAATAGATATAAATCTTGGTCCAGTTAAATCGCAATATATTATTAGATACTGGATATTATTTTCACTTTTAACCATATTAAATAGATGGGTAATTCGATCAATACAAAAGTTTTTACTAAAAAAAGGATTTGGACAACACAATGTTATAGTAATCGGATCTGGTGAAAGATCAAGTTTCGTAACTGAAAAACTTTTGAACCATCAACAAAAACTATATCGAGTTCTTGGGCACATTAAAACTGATAGTGAAAAAGATGAAAGTGAAAACGAAATATCTGGTTTTCTTGGGAAAGAGAAAGATATGAAAAATATAATAGCCCAAAATCCAATTTCAGATATTGTTATTGCTCTTGATGTTATGGATCATGATCATATCTTAAAATTAATTTCAATAATAAATGGTTCTCCGGTATCAATAAAGATTGTACCTGATCTATATGAAGTAATAAGTGGTTTAGCAAGAACAGAACAAATTTCTGGTCTGCCTTTGATAGAGGTTAATTTCCAAGAAAGTAAATGGTCTAGCTCTGGAATGAAACGGGCTTCAGATTTTTTATTAAGTACTATTGCGCTTATAGTTTTTTCCCCATTATTTATTTTAATTGGGATAATTATCAAAATAAACTCGAAAGGTTCGATTATTTATAGTCAAAAAAGATTGGGATACCGCGGTAGATCTTACAATATATATAAGTTCAGATCTATGGTTGCTGATGCAGAGGAGGAAAGTGGCCCAGTTTGGACACTTGATGATGATCCTAGGATTACATCTATTGGGAAGATATTGCGAAAGTACAGAATCGATGAGTTACCTCAATTTATTAATGTTTTTCTTGGACAAATGAGCATCATAGGACCTAGGCCTGAGAGGCCATATTTTATTGAAAAATTAAAAGAAAAATTTCCATTGTATGAAAGGCGTTTTAGAGTTCGCCCTGGAATTACTGGTTGGTCACAGATTAANCATCCTTCCGATACAAAAGAGGAAGATGTTAGGCAAAAATTGAGATATGATTTTTATTATATAGAAAACTTAAGTTTTAATCTCGATCTTAAGATATTTGCTAGTACAATAGCTGTGGTTTTATCAGGCCGCGGTCGCTAAATAATTTCTAATATCAGTTTGTTTGATGGTATGCCCTGTACCAGTCAATAAATTTTTTTATTCCTTCTTCAATATCTACTTGAGGTTTGTAGTCAGTTATTTTTTNTAATTTAGTTATATCGGCATTAGTATCTTGAACATCACCCTGNTGCATAGGCTTTAATNTTATNTTAGCTTTTTTCCCAAGATAATCTTCAATTATATCAATAAATCGTAAGAGTTTTACTGGNTCGGNGCCACCAATATTTANTATATCATTATTACTTAAGATNTTTTGATTGTTTTCATTAATCTTTATTAGTCTGTAAATAGGCTCCACTATATCACTAATGTAGGTAAAACTTCTAGTATGATTGCCTTTATTANATAAATCGATATTCTTGTTCTCAATAATGGCTTTTGTGAATATATATAATGCCATATCAGGTCTTCCCCATGGNCCGTATACAGTAAAAAATCTAAGGCCTATTGTTTTGAGTCCATAAAGGTTTGAATATGTATGTGCCATTAACTCATTAGTCTTTTTTGAAACTCCATACATAGATATTTGTTTTTCCGTTTTATCATTTTCTGAAAATGGTAAATNTTTATTATCACCATATATTGAGCTTGAAGATGCATATATTATATTTTCTACATTATAATTATTACAGTTTTCAAGTATATTTAAAAATCCAGTTATATTGGTATCTATATAGAATTGAGGATTTGTGATGGAATATCTTACTCCAGCTTGGGCACCAAGGTGTATTACTTGATTGAATTGATTATTATTAAANATAGATGTCAATTCATTATTTTGAATAAAATCAATTTTATGAAATTCAAAATTTGAAAACTTTTTTAAGTTGTTAAGTCTATCTTGTTTTAATATTGGATCATAATAATCATTAAGATTATCAATACCTATAATTTGATAATTTTTACTTAATAATTTNTCTGCTAAATGATAACCAATAAAGCCAGCAACNCCAGTTATAAGTATTTTTTTCATTGTTATAAGTTATTTAATTTTCACAATTATATAATATATCAATTAAGTATTAGCAATAAATAAAATATGATTTCTATAAACGATATTCGATCTAAGCCTGAAAAGATAAAAGATGCNCTCAAGAGCAGGGGATATAATGGGTCAATAAATGATATTATTACTATAGATGAGAATTTTAGAAAGTTAACTCATAGTATAGAAACGCTTCGCGCAAAGAAAAATAATGTTTCTGAAGAAGTTGCTAAAGCCAAGCGTAGTGGTGAAGATACTCAGAATAAAATAAAAGAAATGAGAACCTTAGGAGGTGAAATAAAGTCATTAGAAATTTCATCTAATGAATTAAAGCTTAAATTAATATCAAACCTTGAAGAAATTCCTAATATACCTGATAGCTCTGTTCCAATTGGTATAGATGAAAATGATAATGTGATCGTAAGAGAATGGGGTGAAAAGCCTGTTTTTAATTTTAAAGAAAAACNNCACCTAGAACTAGGCAAATCACTTAATCTNATAGATATGGAGCGTGGCGCTAAAATTTCAGGNAGNGGTTTTCCTCTTTATGTTGGCAAAGGNGCAGANCTTGAACGTAGNATNATTAATAGTATGATTGATCACCATGTAAATGATTATAATTTTACTGAAATGTTTCCGCCNGTGNTAATGCTTGAAGAATCAATGAAAACAACAGGNCAGCTACCAAAATTTAAAGACGACATGTATTTAACAGACTTAGATGAACTTTATTTAGCGCCGACAGCAGAGGTTCCAATAACAAATGTGCATAGAAATGAAATAATCTCAGAGACTGAGCTNCCAATTAATTATGTCGCATATTCACCATGTTTTCGAAGAGAATCTGGCTCCTATGGTAAAGATACACGGGGCCTATTAAGGCTTCATCAGTTTAATAAAGTAGAAATGGTAAAATTCGTTAAGCCTGTTGATTCTTACAAATCATTGGAAGAATTAACGCTTCAAGCGGAATCAATACTTCAAAAACTCGGGATCACATATAGAGTGGTTGAGTTATGCACAGGTGATTTAAGCTTTGCAGCAGCAAAGTGTTATGATATTGAAATATGGTCACCTGGAGAGAAAAAATGGCTTGAGGTTTCATCCTGCAGTAACTTTGAAGATTTCCAGGCAAGAAGAGGGAAAATAAGATATAGNAGAGAAGAAGATAAAAAAGTTGATCTTCTNCACACATTGAATGGTTCAGGATTAGCAACTCCTAGGCTTATGGTTGCTCTTCTAGAAACATATCAAACTGAAGATGGAAGGATAGAGTTTTCTGATTCTGCTGCTGATTTCATTGGAATAAAAGAAATATCATAATTGTATTTTTCTTGGTTAGTATTTGTAACTGTTTTTTGGACCATTTTTTTTGGTATTATGATAATGGTAGTTTTNCCTTTTGACTTTACTAGAGGGAAAATATTAAGTAAAATTGTGAGATATTGGGCTAGGACCATATTTTTATCTGCTGGGATAAAAATAAAAATAATTGGTCTTGAAAATTTAGATAGTTCAAAGAACTACATTTTTGCAGCTAATCACTCTTCTAGCCTAGATATACCGCTTATGCTTGGTTTTATTCCATTTTGGATAGTCCCAATTTCAAAAATAGAATTGAAGTGGATTCCATTTTTAGGTTGGGCAATGCAAATGGCAGGACATGTATTCGTTGATAGAAGCAATCACGATAAAGCAATGTTATCAATAAAAAGTATAAAGAATTCTCTAATAAAAAGGCCTCGTTCTATTTTATTATTTCCTGAAGGGTCTAGGACAAATGATGGGCAGATAAAAGAATTTAAGTCTGGCGGACTCAGCTTAGGAATTGGAACAAAATCACCAATAGCTCCAGTAGCTATCATTGGTACGTTTGACTCATTGAAAAAAGGTTCCAAATTATTTATAAATAACTTGCTTATAATTAAAGTTGGTAATCCAATTGATACAAAGGGTTACTCTGAAAAAGATCGAAAAATTTTGGCAAATATAGTTTGTGATAGAGTTAAAGAACTAAAAAATGATTATTCTTAACTAACATCTATTATATGAGCCTATTAGAAATAAATAGTATTAGTCAGCAGACAATTGAATGGCGAAAAAAAGATACTAACATTGTATTTACAAATGGTTGCTTTGACCTATTGCATAAAGGACATCTAGATTTATTGAGTAAGGCATCAACATATGGAGATATACTTATTGTAGGATTAAATTCAGATAGTTCTGTAAGAAAAATAAAAGGAAAAGAGAGACCTATTGAGAATGAAAAAATTAGATCTAAAAATCTGTTAAAACTTAACTATGTTAACTATGTAATCATTTTTGATAGTGAGACTCCACAAGACTTGATTAAAACAATTGTGCCAAATGTATTAGTCAAAGGTGGTGATTATAATGATACCACCATCATTGGAGCTAAAGAGGTTATTTCAAATGGTGGGAAAGTGAAAATTATACCCCTAACTGCAGGGTATAGTACTAGCTCAATTATAAAATTACAAAAAAGATAATACCTTGCTCAGCTTGTCTAAGAATTATAATTTTAGCATCAATAATCTCCGCAAATCATTATGAAACCGATATTTACAGGCATTTTACCCCTAATATTAATAATACTATTTTCTAGTCAAACCATTTTACTACCTCAGAATGATCAATTTTCAGGAAATAATGCAATGACTACAAATAGTAACCAAAAAATTAATTTAGATGACAGTCGAAATAGGTTCCCTGAAATATTACATGATGTAAAAGTATTACTTTCTGAAGTCCTTATAGCCGATCATCATCTTGATACATTAGAGGTTATTTATAATCTTAGTAGAATCTATGATTTACTAATGGAGGCTGATCAGATAGGAGACATGAACCAGGAAGATCAGGAAGAATTTGAACGATTTGAGAAATCATTTCTTGATATTTATACACATAAGTTAGGCACAATCCGTTCCTCGGATGCGCCTGTCACAGCAGAAAGATTTCGTCGTGATATAACTGAAGCGTTAGACCCGCTGGAAATAGAAATGGGTAAGACAAAATATGTTGTGGTTGATGACAGGGATGGTCACATACCGTTAGTCAGGAATAAACAGGTAGACCANTTCATTACATATTTTACTACAGCAAAAGGGAGAAAGCAGTTTGCTATTTGGATGAAGAGATATGAAGAATATAAAGACTTGATCCTTCCAATTCTTAAGAAACATGAAATGCCTGAGGAGCTAATGGTTCTAGCAATGATCGAATCTGGCCTAAATCCAAAGGCATATAGTCGTGCTAACGCATCAGGCATGTGGCAATTTATTTATTCAACNGGAAAAAATTACGGTCTAAAAAGGGATTGGTATATTGANGAGAGACGTGATCCAATTAAGGCAACGGGCGCGGCCTGCGAATATTTAAAGGATTTAAATGAACAGTTTGATAATTGGTACTTGGCNCTTGCAGCATATAATTGTGGTTCAGGGAGAATCTCCAGAGCTTCTAAGCTGCATCAAACCTATGACTTTTGGCAAATGCACTCGCTCCCAAGAGAGTCAAGAAATTATATACCTTACTACCTTGCTGCAGCAATAATTANNAAGGATCCGGAGAAATATGGTTTTACTATTCCTAAAGTAAAGCCATTCTCTTATGAAGAAGTAGTGTTAGAACACAGTGCTGACCTCGCAGTTCTTTCTAGAGTCGCTGGGATCAAGGTTAAAACATTGCGCAAGTATAACCCTGAACTAAGNCAGTCTGCTACTCCGGCGGATAATCCCTACCTGTTAAAGCTGCCAAAAGGAAAAAAAGAACAGTTCTTAGNAAGATGGAACTCTATTCCTGAATCTGAAAGATTTGCTCCTCAGTTCATTGTTCATCGAGTTAGATATGGTGAAAGTCTATGGACCATATCAAAAAAATATGGTGCCTCAATTCATGATATAGCAGCAGTGAACAAGATACGAAACCGTCATAAAATTAAAGTTGGAAACAAGTTGAAAGTTCCACTTAAAGGAGGCGTACTAAGAACCTGGGGAACAAAGGATAATGGAGGCCCGTCGGGTCATTATAAAGTAACCTATAAGGTTAAAAGAGGTGATACGCTAGGTCAAATCGCCGAAGACTATAAATCAAAAGCAAGTAAAATAAGGAGATGGAATGGGTTAAAATATGGCTCGAGCCTAATCTATCCTGGTCAAAAACTTAAGATATGGGTCAAGGAAGGATAAAAAAATGACAAAGCAAAATATTGTCGATATTGTCTCTGAAGCGACTGGCCTTACCAAGGTTGAAACAGAGGTAGTAATGAACGGGGTCATGAAAACAATTATAGACTCTCTAGCTTCGAATAACAGAGTTGAACTAAGAGGCTTTGGTACATTTGGTGTAAAACATCGAATGCCTAAAAAAGCTAGGAATCCCGGTACGGGTGATGCAATATATCTGCCTGAAAGATTTGTTCCTACGTTCAAACCAAGTAAGATTATGCGATCTCGCGTAAACGAGTTAACTAAAAAATAATAGAGGAAATTATGCCCTGCGGTAAAAAACGAAAAAAGCGAAAAATGAATACGCACAAACGAAAAAAGCGATTGCGTGCAAACCGACATAAAAAGAAAAACGTATAATAAGTACAAGTTTATTTTCTAGTTAATTTTATCCATATTCTATCTGTCTGGGGGTTCCCAATACGGTGACTAAATCACACTATTCAGTATCAGATCTCATTTCTAAGACTCGACAGATTTTAGAGTTATCATTTAAAAATATCTGGGTGGATGGTGAGACTTCTAATGTTCACTATCACTCTTCAGGCCATATATATTTTACTTTGAAAGATAGTTTGTCTGAGATTAGGTGTGCTATGTTTCAACATTCAAACAAGTTTCTGCGATTTAAATTGGAAGATGGAATGCGCATTATGGTTTATGGCGCATTATCAATATTTGAGTCTAGAGGACAAATGCAGTTTGTTGTAGAAAAATTACAAGTCGCTGGTATTGGAGCATTATATCAGGCTTTTGAAGCGCTAAAAAGTAAACTAGAAGATGAAGGGCTTTTTTCATTAGAACATAAGACGACTCTTAATTCAATACCAGGATCAGTTGGTATTATAACCTCAGGTGAAGGGGCTGCCTTAAGAGACATTATTCATGTTTTAAAGAGAAGATCACCATTTGTAAATATTATAGTTCGTCCAGCACGNGTTCAAGGGACAGGTGCCGCCGAAGATATTTCTGATGGGATAATGGAATTATCAAATAATTACAATATTGATACAATAATCATTGGTAGAGGTGGTGGTTCAATTGAGGATTTGTGGGCTTTTAATGAAGAAGTCTTAGCAAGAACAATATTTAACTGTAAGACTCCTATAATATCGGCTGTTGGGCATGAAACTGATTATACAATAGCAGATTTTGTCGCAGATGTGAGAGCGGCGACACCCTCTGTTGCGGCAGAAATAATATGTATAAGTAAAGACGAAATACTTCAAAGATTTGAAAGTTTAAACAATAAGATGATTAGTTCAGTTATTAGTATGATAAAATCTGAATATTTAAAAGTAGAAAATGCTAGCGATAGACTTAGTATGTTACAGCCTCTAAATAAAATTACATTTAATAAAAAATGGCTGAGCCATTCTTATAATACAATCACAAAATTAATTATTGAAAAGTTGGAAAGTGGCGATAGCCAATTAATTGGCTATGAGAAACACCTTAATAGCTTGGGCCCAAAACAAGTACTAGACAGAGGTTATTCTCTAGCAATTACTAAAAATACAAATCAAATAATTCGTTCATCCAAAACGTTGTTAGAGGGTGATAAGTTTTATCTAAAAACTGGCGACGGCTCATTAGAAGCTGAAAAAATATCAGAAATAAAATTATAAATTGTTAGATTAGAAAATGAATAAAAATAAATCAGCAGATTCATACGAAAAAATTTTTGATGAGCTAGAAAAAATTGTTCATAAAATGGATTCTGGAGATATTTCTTTGGAGAAAAGTATGGAGCTTTTTGAAAAAGGGATGAATCTAATTAAAGATGGTAAAGAGAAGTTAGATCAAGCAGAAGCAAGGGTAAAAACGCTTATAGATGAGTCAGATAGTGAATTAGATAGTGAAGAGCTAGAATGAGCCTACCAAAAACTTTTGGTGTNTGGGGCAATATTGAAAAAGATGCTTTTTGGGATATCCTTCCAGAAATCATCAGATGGGCTGAAAGCAAAAACATTGAATTATTTNTNACTGAAAAAATATTATCAGACACNAGAGCGAANAAATTCAATCAACCGATAATTGATTCAAAAAATAAGATCTCAGAGTTGGATTTTATGTTGGTTCTTGGAGGTGACGGCACGTTTCTTAGTTGTGCTCGAGCGGTTGAACATAGGGGAACTCCAATTCTTGGTATTCACTTAGGTGATCTTGGATTTTTAGCGAAAGTGACTCTAGAAAATATTTTTCAACGCTTAGATCAAGTTGCAGAAGGAAAATTTTCAGTAGAAAAAAGATCTATGGTTAAGGCATCAATATTAAAGAATGGCTCTAGCTTGACCCAATATGGTCTTAATGATTTTGTGGTAAGTAATGGTGAGTCACATCGTATGCTGACCGCAGAGGTTTATGTTGATGATAATCGAGTCTCAGAGTACAAGGCCGATGGGTTGATTATTGCCACGCCTACAGGCTCTACTGCTTATTCATTATCCTCGGGCGGGCCAATTATTTCTCCAGACGTAGACAGCTTTGTAATTACTCCAATCTCTGCACATACCCTTAATTCTAGACCTTTAGTAGTTTCAGCCAAGTCTACTATAAAAATTAATTTTTCATCTTATAATCAGAATATTATGTTTATTACAGATGGACAATTGCATGAACTGCTTAGTCCTGATGATACTGTTTTGATCACAAACTCAGATTTTGAAATTGGATTAATTGACTTTTCAGATAATGATTATTTTCAAACTCTTAGAACTAAAATGGGCTGGGGGACAAGAGGAATTTCTAATTAATAAGAATTTTTTGAAAAAATATTTTTTATTACATAGCCCGCAATATCAGGGTTCTCTTTAAGCCTTCTTAGCGAGTATTCATACCACTCAGATCCAAAAGGAACATATACTCTAACTTTATATCCACTATGAACCATCTCTTCCAGTCTTCCACTCATGGGCACGCCATACAACACCTGAAATTCAAATTGATCATTACTTAATTTTCGATTTTTTATTATTTCTATGATTCTATCAATCAAATATTGATCGTGTGTAGCATAACAAGCATACGCTTTTTTTTGTATCATTATTTCGACCAGACTCAGATAGTTATTTCTGATTTCATCTGGATCATGGTATGCGATAGTTGAGTTTTCTTTATAGATACCTTTGCATATTCGCGCATTAAAACCAGGCCTCGCTAGACGCCCCATATCTTCAATGCTTCTTTTTAGNTAAGCCTGAAAGACAANGCCAACCTCNGCATATTGATTTTTACAATAATTATATATTTTGAATGTGTNATCAGTNTGAGCTGAATTTTCCATGTCAAGACGAAGAAAATTTGAATTTTCTTTNGCTTTNTTGATTATTNTTTCAAAGTTTTTTAAAGCGGTATCAAACGAAAGATCAAGCCCAAGATGTGTTGGTTTTATTGACAGGTTGCAGTCAAGAGACATTTGATTGATTTTTTCATATAGTTCACAATAGTCAGCAGTGATTACATAGGAAGTTTCAGTATCTAATACGTGTTCACCTAGTATATCAATCGTAGCTGAAAAACCCTTATTATTTATATTTTTTACATGACCGAGTGCTTTTTCTATCGTTTCTCCAGCAACATACGGACTTGAAAAAAANCTTACAAACCATTTAGGGAGCAAGGGGATTGTTGANGCCATTAGATTATTAATCATATATTAAAAAATTATATTTATTATACGAAAATTTAACCTCATATTATGATTAATAATAATTGAGTATTTATTTCCTAAGTTTAGATTGACTAAGGAAAACACAATCTTCTAAATTCCACCCTCATATAGACAACTTTATTTATAAATGTATAGAGATTTCGGAACCGTNTTTTTTGCAGTAATNCTTGGCATTGTCATGGTCGCAATACCGCTTGTGATCAGCTGGCTGATAGCCCCATCAAACAAGACAAAAGATAAACTGGATACATACGAATGNGGTGAAGAGGCAGAGGGCTCAGCATGGTTGCAGTTTAATATCAGATTTTATATCATCGCCTTAATATTTCTAATATTTGACGTTGAGGTTGTTTTCTTATTTCCATGGGCAGTAGTCTTTAAAGAAATGGGCTTACTCGCGCTAATTGAAATGGGAATTTTTTTACTAATCCTTATTGCAGGGNTGGCTTATGTATGGGTCAAATCAGATCTGGATTGGGTAAAGCGTAAAGTAAAATATGGAGGAGGCCGTTACAAAAGCCTAACGGCTACTACGGAGGATTAAATGGGTCTATTAGAAAATAAATTTACTGACAACATNATAGTTGAAAAACTAGATAAGCTGCTCAGTTGGTCTCGGGCNACTTCTCCATGGTTTTTTCAGTTTGGGACGGCGTGCTGTGCTATTGAAATGATGGCAGCGGCTGCGAGTAGGCATGATCTTATGAGGATCGGTATTATACCNCGTTCATCACCAAGGCAGGCAGATGTGATGATTGTTGCCGGTACTGTTACAATGAAAATGGCACTTCGCGTAAAAAAACTTTATGAGCAAATGGCGGACCCAAAATATGTTGTTGCTATGGGGTCATGCGCTACAAGCGGAGGCCCGTATTGGCAGCATGGTTACCATGTATTAAAAGGGGTCGATATTGTCATCCCTGTTGATGTATATGTACCGGGTTGTCCACCAAGGCCAGAGGCATTAATAGAGGGTTTGCTAAAACTTCAAGAACAGATCTTAGAAGAAAGACCTCTGACTAGGAAAATAGGTTGAGCGAAGATAAAGAAAAAATAATCTCTGAGGCGGTTGAGAAAGCCCTTCAGGGTGAAATGGATGCGATCAATAATATTGAAGATCGTGTAACCAGGTCAAAGGCAAAGGCTGCGTTGGTAAAGGCGAAACGCGCTAAGGCGGTCAATGATGAAGATTCAATAAAAGAGGATAATACTAGTGAGTCTAAGGTTGAAGAAAAAATAAACTTCAACCAGACTGTATGCCAAAAAATATCTGAAAAATTTCCAGAGTCTATTGATGCGGAACAAAACGACGATTGGATACAGTTAAAGCCTGAAAATTGGCTTAAGGTTGCAAAATGGCTTAAGTCTGATGAAAAATTATACTTTGATTCTCTTCAGTGTAACACGGGTATTGATCTGGGCGAAGGAGTATTAGAATCACGTTATAATTTGCACTCGATGAAGCACCTTCATAAGGTAGAAATTAGAATNAAAGTATCTGCTGAAAAACCTGATATTCCATCTGTTGAGCAAGTCTGGAGAGTTGCTGACTGGTTTGAGAGAGAAACCTATGACATGTTTGGAATAAATTTNATTGGTCATAGAGATCTAAGGCGTATTCTGCTTCCTGATGATTGGGAAGGATGGCCCTTGCGAAAGGACTATGAAGAGCAAGAGACTTATCACGGTATTNTAGTCCCNAAAGTGAAAGAGGGATGGGAGTAGTACACGGACAGGAAATGGTTCTAAATATAGGACCACAGCACCCTGCTACTCATGGTGTTCTTCGTCTGCAGGTCAAAACAGATGGTGAGATAATATCAGAGATAACTCCGTATATGGGTTATTTACATCGATGCTTTGAAAAACACTGTGAAAATGTAACCTATGAGCAAGTTATCCCATTTACAGACCGGTGTGACTATCTAGCCTCTATGACGATGAACTTTGGTTATGTCGTTGCGATGGAACAGCTGATGGAGATTAAGGTTAATGATAGGGTAGAATATATCAGAGTTATTATGGCTGAATTGCAGAGGATCGCAAGCCACTTACTTGGCATTGGCGCTTTTGGATTAGACTTGGGAGCTTTCACTCCGTTTTTACATATGCTAAGAGATAGAGAAAGAATTCTAGATATATTTGAGATGACATGTGGNGCNAGNTTNCTTTANAACTATATGTGGGTTGGGGGTTTGAGCCATGACCTGCCGACGGGATTTGTCGAGGCAACACTAAATTTTCTTGATTATTTTGAGCCAAAAGTAGATGAATTTGAAAATTTATTAGGGCACAATAAAATTTTTGTTGAGAGAACAGCTGATATAGGTACAATGCCTGCTGAGGTAGCAATAANCTATGGNGTAACGGGACCAAATCTTCGAGGATCAGGTGTTAAATGGGACTTGAGGAAAGATGACCCATATTCTATATATGATCGTTTTGATTTCAATGTACCTGTTGGTAAAGGNATNAAAGGTACNGTGGGNGATTGCTGGGACAGATTCTATGTAAGAATTGAGGAAATAAGAGAAAGTGTAAAAATTGTAAGGCAGGCGATNGATCAATTGCCAAAGGACGGTGATGTTCATCAGNCAATGCCAAAAAAAATAAGGCCTCCAAAAGGCTCAATCTATCGAAGAACTGAGTCACCAAGAGGTGACCTCGGTTATTATATTGAGAGTGATGGAAGTGATACCCCATACAGATTAAAAATGCGTTCTCCTGCGTTTACAGCTCTTTCGGTGCTCAATGAGATTGGAGCTGGCTGGCTTATGTCTGATGTNCTAGGTATTCTTGGNAGCTTAGATATTGTCCTTGGAGAGATTGATCGATGACTGTTGATTTTTTATTTGATTTTTTAAGCGAGCTGTTTGCAGACCTTGTAGGTTCAGGACCAGTTTTAATTATTTCTATGCTTATTCCATGCTTAATGCTATTTGGATTTATTACTATCTATGCCTTAATCGTAATCTATGCAGAGCTAAAAATTTCATCATTCATCCAAGACAAAGTGGGACCAATGGGGCAGGGAGTTGGTTTGCACGCTGGTAAATGGGGCTTGCTGCAGCCGATAGCTGATGCGCTCAAGCTTTTATTAAAAGAGGATATTATTCCATCTCGTGCGGATAAACCTTTATTTATTTTAGCTCCTTNTATGATTTTNATTGGCGCGTTTATAAGCTTTGTCGCACTACCATTTGGTGAGTCAATTATCGTAGCTGACTTAAATATCGGTCTTTTTTACATACTTGGTGTCGGATCGATTNCCGTTCTCTCTTTGATTCTGGCTGGATGGTCATCAAACAATAAATGGTCTCTATATGGTGGTATGAGGTCTGCAGCGCAGATCGTTAGCTATGAGATACCAGCAGGTCTTTCTTTGATTGTAGTGATAATGCTTGCTGGTACATTAAACATGCAAGATATAATCAGGTACCAGGCGGGAGGNATGTTCAGCTGGNTTTTTTTTGATAATCCTTTTGTTCCCATTGCTTTTGTCGTTTACTTTATTAGTGCAATTGCTGAGACGAATAGGACTCCGTTTGATCTTCCAGAGTCAGAGTCGGAACTTGTAGCCGGCTTTGCAACAGAATACTCAGGCATGCGTTATGCTTTTTTCTTCTTGAGTGAGTATGCAAATATGTTTGTTGTTAGTGCGGTTGCAGCAGCATGCTTTCTTGGCGGTTGGCACAGTCCAATCTCTGGATTTATGGACTCACCAGCTTGGGGAGTCTTCTGGATGATAAGTAAAACATTTTTCTTGATTTTTATTATGATATGGCTTCGTTGGACACTGCCAAGACTAAGGGTTGACCAGCTGATGAATGTTTGCTGGAAAGTATTCTTACCAGTAGCTCTGATTAATATTTTTGGTGTGGCCATATGGACTGTAATATTTAACCAATAAGGAAAAAATTATGAAAAGATATTTTACTGATATATTTGAGAGNATAAGCTCTATTTTAGGGGGAATGNGGATCACGCTTGTGCATCTANTNCGAGCAAGAAATGATAATGTTACGCTCCANTATCCCGAAGAAAAATGGCCAAGGCCTGAGAGGAATATAGGCTTCGATCATAGTAATTATAATGTTATTCGTTCCAGGCTGCATGTTGATATGGATGACTGTATAGGTTGCTTAAAATGTGAACGGGCTTGNCCNGTTGACTGTATCAAAATTGTAACAGAAAAAGCACCAGCAAGAGGTGAAGATATAAAGGCAATAAAACACAAAGGGATAACAGCCAAGGGAACAAGGAAGGCGCTGGTTGTTACCAGGTTTGATATTGACATGTCTGAATGTTGCTACTGTAACCTGTGCGTCTATCCTTGTCCAGAGGAGTGCATATACATGACTGGTGGACCTAATGCTAAAAAACACCCTATCGATTATGAGTTTTCTGAGCCAGATCGTAGTGATCTCATTTACAGGTTTGCAAAAAAAGGTACTAAAGATGGGCTAGAAAAAATAAATGCAGAACAAGAGGTTGGAGCCTAGTTAGATGGCGGAACTTGTTTTTTGGTTTGTTGCGGCGATTACTATTATCTCTGCTGGGTTTGTTGTTTTAAACAGCCAGCTCATTTATTCTGCGGTCGCTCTTTTGTTTACCCTGTTTGGTGTGGCTGGTATTTATGTGTTTTTATGGGCTGATTTTATTGCTGGTATTCAGATTTTAGTCTATGTTGGTGGAATTTTAGTTTTGGTNATCTTTGGGATTATGTTAACAAACAAGATTAAATCAGTTCGAATATCTCATAAAAGTATGCAACAGGGTGTTGGTGGAGCGGTCGCGCTATGGCTTTTTATATTTTTGAGTATTGCATTATCAAAAGCNCCGTGGGCTGTCAGTGAGGCTATAGAACCAAGTGGAACGGTACGGGAGATTGGAATACTTCTGCTCACAGACTATCTTCTTCCTTTTGAGATTATTTCCTTGTTATTGCTTGGCGCTCTTATTGGGGCTGCTGTTCTTTCAAGAGGAGATGCTTAATGCACAGCCTTGATTCTTATCTTTTTATCTCTTCTATGCTTTTCTGTCTTGGGGTCTTTGGGGTAATGACAAGGCGTAATGCGATTGCTGTTTTAATGGGTGTGGAGCTAATACTGAATGCTGCAAATATTAATTTTGTAGCATTTTCAAAGTTTAACGGTATGAATCTAGATGGTCATATTTTNGGATTATTTGTAATTGTATTGGCTGCCGCAGAGGCTGCAGTTGCCTTAGCTATAATAATTAATATATATAATAATTTGAACTCAATTAATGTAGATGATGCGGCGGAGCTAAGGCAATAATGGATAATATGATGATAACATTGCCGCTATTAATTCTGTTTTTACCGCTTGTTTCATTTATTATTTTAATATTCTTTGGTAAAAAATTACCAAGACAAGGTGACTGGGTAGCGGTAGGATCTATTGTTGCTACTTTTTTCTTTGCACTATACTTGTTTATTCAAATGATNCTAGAGTATGATCCTGGATTTAGTCATGGGGCTAGTTTTTCATGGATTGACCTAGAGGCGTTTAAGATTGATCTAGGTATTCTTGTTGATAATCTTACTGTTATAATGCTTCTGATCGTTACATTGGTCTCAAGCTGTACTCATATATTTTCTTTAAAATATATGGAAGGTGATATTCGNTACAACAGGTATTACGCATACCTTGGACTATTTACTTTTTCAATGAACGGGATCGTTCTGGCTGATAATCTAATTTCCATGTATATGTCCTGGGAGCTNGTTGGTGTAAGCTCATATTTACTNATTGGGCACTGGTTCGAAAAAGATAGTGCCGCAGATGCTAGTAAGAAAGCATTTTTAACAAATAGAGTTGGTGATATAGGGTTTTTCATTGGCATAATGTTATTATACACAGCTGTGGGATCCTTTGCATTTGATCCAATATTTGACTCTATCGCTGGCGGGGATACAATTACCGGACTAACCCTAACTTTAGCTGGTCTAGGAATATTTATGGGTGCTGTAGGTAAATCATCACAGTTTCCGTTGCATATATGGCTTCCTGATGCTATGGAAGGACCTACGCCTGTTTCTGCCTTAATGCATGCTGCCACAATGGTTGCAGCGGGCGTCTATATGTCGGTAAGGCTTTTTCCAATTTTT
>PAVC01000054.1 GCA_002713885.1 Fidelibacterota bacterium | reverse complement strand
GTGGGGTTTTATTTTTCATAGAGTTATTTTTTGTAAATTGGGTGTGAGATGAGGAAACATTTTTTCCCCATTATTAGTCTNNTTGNTTTAAAGGTNGTAATAGGTACNTTACTTTATTCTNATTTTGAAAAAGGAGGTATNACTTCAGATGGATGGTTGAATCTTTTATTGATGATTGGAGTTAATTTGATGAATATNAATTATTGGAAAGAATATTTATCTAAAGATTAATCTATTATCCGCGAAAGAATGAATAGAATTATCTCTATTGATGTATTCAGGGCTTTAACTATGGTCNTAATGATTTGGGTGAATGATTTCTGGACACTCAAATCAATCCCAAAATGGTTAAAGCATGCTGCAACAGGAGAAGATTACTTAGGTTTTTCTGATGTTATTTTTCCTTGGTTTTTATTTGTNATGGGTNTGTCTATCCCTTTTGCGTTTGAAGATAGGATTAAAAAAGGTGAGAGCATCATCGTAATATGGAAACATGTTATTTTANGATCGATTGCACTTCTAGTGATGGGACTTTTTCACATGAATATGGAAATGTATAACCATGAAATCTCCTTTTTTACCAAACCCATTTATGTAATTATATCTACGTCTGCATTTTTTATGATCTGGAACATATATCCTAAGGCAGAACAAAAGAAACAGAATGTATTGAAGGCTGTACGTATTATCGGAATTTTAATATTAGTTGNAATGTTTCTTTCCTTCTCAGGAAAAAGTTACGATGGCCGGGAAATTGGTTTTGAAACCCATTGGTGGGGGATACTTGGTCTGATAGGGTGGGTATATTTTATAGCAGCATCTGCGGCCTTATTTATAAATAATTCTTTAGTAGGAACTTTTATTGCTTTTTTCGCTTGCTTAGGATTAAATATCCTTAGCAGTAATGGTATCCCCTATAATATTTTTTCTTGGCAAAGTGAGAACTGGATTCCTGGTNGCGGCGGCCTNCAGGCATTGACTTTTGGAGGTATAATCGTTTCTCTATTTTTGATCAAAAATAGAANAAGGGAGAACATTAAAAAATTATATATAATTCTATTTTCTTTCGGTTTAGCANCATTGTTTTTGGGTTTATTTTTAAGAGATTATTTTATAATTAGCAAAATTGGTGGTACTCCCTCCTGGATCTTGATTTCATTNTCGACTGCGATTTTTCTGTTTATTTGTCTTCACTGGATTGCCGATGTAAAAAAAGNATTGGTATGGTATAGGTATATTAAGATAGCTGGTACCGCAACCTTGACATGTTATCTTATACCATATTACTACTATAGTTTTAGAACTATTCTTGGAATAGTATTACCCGAGTTTTTCCTTNCGGGCATAATAGGTTTAATTAAATCTTTTATTTATTCTTTTATAATAGTTGGTATCTGCTGGGGTCTTAGGCAGACGAAGATACAATTAAAAATCTAACTTATATAGATTAACTCATCACTTATGATTCTGATTTATATTATTATATTTTCCTTTTGATATAAAAAAATTAATTGATAAAAGAAAATTTTAATATTTTTACACTATAATATCCATAGAAACATGTATTAATCATACTAAGTAAATATTTTGTAGATTTATATGTGTTAAATATTTTTATAAAATTACTTTTTTTATCTGGGCTAATGTATGGACAAGCACATTTTAATGGAAAATGGTATAAGGTCGGAACTAATTGGCAGGTTTATATAAATATTTATGAGACATCTGAAGGACAATTCTTAGATCAATATATGAAGGTATCTGACAATCAAAACCTATTATCCACAAAAGAGTTAATCCAGNCTTGGATAGGTGCTACCTATACACAAACTGAATATTCAGGAAATGTATACAATATTAAATTAAAGCAGATTGATGATAGATCTATATTGTATGGAGGAGAGGTCTATCGACAGTATGAACTGCCCAGAGATTTTTTAAAAGGGAACTAACAANCTAGATCCCATGAAATACCTGAAATATTATATCTCAACCNTCACTCTTGTAGTTGCAATATATGTTTGCACACTAGGAACAAANTTTCCTACGATATTTTTTATTGGGTTTTCCATGTTTATTATACTAGGCGATATTTTATTAAGCCATGATGACCATGAGCGAACGTATAAGAATACGTTTTTACTTAATCTTCCTATGTATATAAATCTCCCACTGTTATTACTTCTTCTATTTATAGTTGTTTTCATACTTGGTGAAAATTCCTCAAATGCTTTCTCTTCGTTCTTATTGACTCATCTAAACATTGACATAGTTTATTCTCGAGAGTCAATCAACACACTAGATTCCATTTCTTTAGTGGCACTTTCTGGCTTATTTATTGGTATCATGGGTACGGTTTCAGGTCATGAGCTCGTTCACAGAAAAAAAGATAAGTTTGATCTGTTCATGGGCAACTGGCTTTTAGCAATGTCCTGGGACTGTGCGTTTGCGGTTGAACATGTCTACGGCCACCATAAAAATGTTGGTCTTGATATTGATCCTGCCACAGCAAAGCGGGGAGAGAATATCTATGCTTTTATAATTAGGGCCATAGTAAAAGAGCAAAAAGATGCCTGGCTAATTGAGCTGGATCAATTAAAGCGTAGAGATATGTCTGTATTGAGTCTAAATAACAGGATGATATTTGGTTACCTGAGAAGTATTATCATTACAGCGATCTCGTTTTTAGTCGGTGGTATAGTGGGCATGCTAATTTTTCTTCTTTGTGCCTTTGTAGCAAAATCTTTGCTCGAGGTGATAAACTATTCAGAGCACTATGGTCTGGTCAGAGTTCCTGGTGAGATAGTACAGCCTAGACACTCATGGAACTCTAACAGCACAATGAGCAGTATTTACTTATATAATGTTACCCGGCACTCTTCTCACCATGAAAAAGCAAATCTTAAATACTGGGAACTTAGAGCTTACGAGGGTGCACCGATGATGCCACAGGGTTATCTTACCATGCTATACCTAGCTATTTTTGCGCCCTATTTTTTTCATAGAATGATGGCAAAAAAGCTTATCGAATGGGATAATAAATATGCCACGGAAAAAGAAAAAATTTTAGCATCAGAACAAAATAAAAATAGTGGTGTATCATTTTTAATGGGAAGTGGATATTAAAAATATTTAGTAACTTAGATTTATGAAGAAGTGTCCGTATTGTGCTGAAAATATAAAACTTGAAGCAATCAAGTGCAGGTTCTGTGGTGAGTTCTTTGAAGAGGAACAAGTTGTGAGTATTGAAGAGCCGAAAAAATCTCAGGCAGAAATTCAATTAAACGAAGGGGAGACGGTGACGCTTGAGGAAACTCCTACTGAGATAAAAAGAAAGAAGATTTTTACTTCCAGAAAATTACTTACTTTCGACGCACCCTCTTTTTTAATTGTCTCTGGAATTATTGGTGGAGTAGGATATTATATTGATACCTTTTCAAGCGAGCAGATGGACTGGTTTGCACGATTATTAGAATTGATTGGAGTGATGTTGTTTCTCTATGCTTGCATTGCCTTTGGGAAAAAAGATAGAGAAAGCATTCTTGACTAGATAATAAATTATTTTTCCCCTTTATTTATTCAGTTCATTTTAAAACAGAAATATTGACATAATCTTAATCTACGCTTTTATCATCCAATGAGAATTTTCAAAATAATTGGTCTAGTTCTTTTTGCTCTGTCTGTATTTACAGTATTATTTATTAATCTCAGTCCTCAGTTTGGTTCTAACCCCAGTTTCACGCAAAAAAGGTTTTATTCTACGCTTGATAATTATGTAGATGGTGAGTTCAAGAATCATGAACCGACCAAATTATTTACTGAAGAGATGAGTATGGGCAATTTTTTTAAGGATCATCCAAACCTCGTTCCTGCAAAGGATATAACTCCAATAGAGCTAGATCTTGAGTCTTTTAAAAGTCAGGCAAATGGAAAGTTAAAATTATCATGGCTTGGTCACTCTGCGTTTATATTGAATCTAGGCGGAAATATTATCCTACTAGATCCGATGTTAGGACAGTATGCGGCACCAGTACCGATGCCATCGTTGAAGCGGTATAGCTCAAAAATAGCTTTTTCTGTAGAAGACATAGATAATATTGACATTGTTGTTTTCTCTCATGATCACTATGATCATCTAGACTATTCCACAATAAAAAAGATCAAAGGAAAAGTCGGTTTATTTATTGTCCCACATGGAGTGGGGAATCATCTTAGAGCTTGGGGAGTCCCTGAACAATCTATCATAGAGTTAAACTGGGAAGATAGTAAAGAGGTCAATGGAGTTGAGTTTGTGTGCCTTCCTGCTAGACATTTTTCGGGTAGAGGGCCTTTAAACAGGAACAGCACTCTCTGGAGTTCATGGGCAATAAAGAGCAAACATGGAAAAATATATTTTAGTGGAGACAGTGGCTATGGGAAACACTTAAAAAAGATTGGCGATGAGCACGGGCCATTTGATATTAGTCTGATTGATTGTGGGCAATACAACAAGGCGTGGAAATATTCTCACATGTTTCCAGAGCAGTCTATAATCGCTACAAAAGATTTAAAAGGAGATTATCTGATTCCGATTCACTGGGGAGCGTTTACACTTTCTACTCATGCTTGGACAGAGCCACCAGAGACCGTATTTGATAAAGCATCATCAATGGGGCAGAAGATTATTTTACCACAAATAGGCCAAGTAATTTTAATGGAGCAGACTAATTATAAGATTAAAAAATGGTGGATAGAGTTTAATGAGGCCAGTTTAGAATAATATTTTTTGCAAGTTTCCCTGCATCAGTAAGATCATTTTCTGTCCAATTACCTGTTGCGCTTGCACCAGGGACTACGATAGACCACTCCTCTTCTTTATCATTCACGGCCCAGTTACAGTGGCTTATTTTATTTGTATGACACCATGTCATCCACTTATTCGCCTCGGAATCAACAACGCTATAGCCGATTGATCCCCACTCGGTTACAAAAAGTGCGATACCACTGTTCAGAGCCTCATCAGCCCTGTCTCTTAGCCACTGATGATGGTATACTGTATAGAAATGCAGTGTATATGCTATATTGGAATATCCTGTAATTGGATCAGATGCTGCTAGGTCAACTCTTTGTGACCACTCTGGCGTGCCTACAACAATCAGGTTATCTGGATCAATAGATCTAATGGCCGAGATTACTGTAATTGCATAGGGCTTAATTGTATTGCTCCAGGAGATATCTAACGGCTCATTATAGATCTCATAGATAATATTATTATACTCACCGTATAAGGTAGCCATTTCCTCAAAAAATAACACTGCTTCATCCGGGTTGTCTTCTGCCCGGTGCGAGTGCCAGTCGATTATAACATAGATTCCTTCTTCAATCGCAGCATCAACTATCGTTTTTATCCGGTTTTTATTAGGTATTTTATTATCAAGATAGCCACCTGGGTCTTCGACGCCCATTGCTGCCCTTACAATCTTGGTATTCCAATCATTTTTTAGCCAGCTCACAACCTCAGGATTATAAAATCTTTCTCCGCCCCAGTTGTCATTGCTCCAGAAGAAACTGTTGCCAGCAAAAGAGACCGGTTCGCCAATTTTATTAATAATCTGGTTCCCACTAACCTGTAACCCACCATGTTTTTCTACAAAGGTGGTGTCTATGGTTTCATTTACTGTAATGTCAGAGGAATCATCTTGGGTGCAAGACATAAGTGTGATAAAGATAAATAGAAAAACACTTTTTTGGATATTTATTGACATTAGATAAGATATCTAATTTCTAATCTCAATGGTAAAGCCCATGCGAAAACCATTATGCTCTTCAAGCATGACTTCCTCAGGAAAAAATCCTTCTGTTTTTGAAACTAATCCAAAATCGTATGAAAACCCTGGTATGGTTTTATTGCTTGCATTCCAGAATCTGTATCTAATTTTTAAATCTATTGCTCCTCCGCTAAACATCTCAGAGGTATTGAAACTGTAATCTTGTGGCTGGTTCCAATAATGACCCGTTAGGCTCATTGTTATTTTATCAGAAAAGTTGTAATCATGGAGCCCAATACCAAATCCGTTTGACCAGTTATCCTTATTGTGAAATTGTCTCAGATATAGGCTTATATTATAATTTTTATATTTTAGCCAGACGTTTTCATCTACAAACTCTCCAAATGGTGCAAGCATGTGACCAGCACCAAAATTGACTTTCGTATCTTTATTTATCCTAAACCCTGGCTTGCCAAATAGAATAGGATTAAGCAGGTTTATAAAACTGTGATAGCCTAGATTGTCCAGGTATTCTTTCTCAGGCTTTGTCAGGTCTTTATAACGGGTATAACGATAGAACTCCATATCCGGCCTAAAAAGGTGTCTCACCGATCCATAAACATCATGCCCAACAATATCCCTCTCTAGTTCATTTTCTTCTTCTTCTTTGTCAATCTCGTACTCGAAAAGACCCATGGCTATATACTGAACAATTCCGGCCTTTCTACTAANATATTCCCAGTCATAGTACTGATNCTCAACCATATCAAAACTGACCATATCTTCAATCCTCTTGGCGATCATATAGTCTGACTCGAGACCACCATTATGTAGCCTAATATAGTTGGCAGGATCATCAGTCTTTAGGTCAATAAGAGTCTGGTCTGCTACACCATTTACATAGGCCAGGCCATCTTTGTTAAAAAAAGGTTGAGAGATGGATCCTATACCTTTTGCGGTTAATATCGACCTGTGGCCTTCTTCGTGGGTTAGTGGCATCAGCACTAGACCTTGAACAAGAGGCTCGATCAGGCTAATAAGAAATTTATTTTTTACGTGAGTGTGGAGACTTTTTGAGAAATATCCGTAAAATGATACATAGGTCTCATTAAACTGCCTCATCGTGAACAGCTTAGCCGGAGAGTCCATCACAACGATGGAATAGTCAGTTGTTGATGTTAGGGTGCTATCTTGTCCAAATATATAATCGTCTTGAAGAACAAATATTATTAAAAGGAATATACTCTTGAGACATTTACTCTTCTTCATCCGGCATAAAAACCTCATCACTGGTTGTATCATCCTCCTTGATAAACTGTACGACTAATGCGGCAACCATTCCTATCCCTATAATAATGATCGGGGGTCTGTATGCAACGTCAAAATTCTGCGAGATAATAAGGAAAAACATTAAGATTAATATTGATTTTATTGCCAAGTTATCCATGCCTAACTCCTTGTAAGTGTTAACATGAAGTTACAATTAATATGATTGGACTTGGCAAGGTTATATATATAAAAATAACTTATATAATTGGTTTATCTATAATGATTATATATTTCTTTTTCTTTTTTATTATCATGACATGATTCAAAATAAATTATTTCGTTTAGAGTATTAAATTCTAGTTATGAATCTTAGAATAATCTTCGTCCTGATAATATTTTATCAACTCATCTGGCCTAGAAATAATAAAACCGATAATGTGTTTCTGATAACGCTCGATGGTGTTCGGTGGGAGGATGTTTTTTCTGGAGCAGATAGAGACCTATATCAGAATAAAGATTATGTGAAAGACTTTGCAGGTGCCAAAGAATATTGGGCCGATGATTATAAGCTTAGAAGAGAAAAACTAATGCCTTTCATCTGGAAAACCATTGCTAAAGAAGGACAGCTATATGGAAACGTGGAAAAGGGAAGCGTGATGGAACTAAAAAATCCGCACTGGTTCTCTTATCCAGGATATAGTGAAATATTAGTAGGCTATGTTGACCCAACTAGAAATAGTAACGCTAGTGAGAACAATCCGAATGTTACTGTCTTAGAGTTTATTCATAACCAGCCAGGATTTAAGAATAGAGTAGCGGCTTTTTGCTCTTGGGATGTTTTTGACTATATCATCAACGAAGAACGTGCAGGTTTTCTTGTTAACTCNGGNCAGGAAGAATTTCATGGTCTGAAAGGAGACAGNCAGGCTGAACTAATAAATGAATTGATGTTTAAAATACCAGTGCCATGGGCGAGCGTTCGGTTTGATGCGTTTACCTTCCATCATTCATTCAACTATCTAAAGGCCAAAAAACCACGCCTGCTTTATCTTGCGTTTGACACTACCGATGAGTATGCGCATGACGGCGAATATGATCAATATCTCTATTCAATGAACCGCCTAGATGGTTATCTTAAATCTATTTGGGATTGGGCGCAGTCAAACAGTGNATACAGGAATAAAACAACAATGATTATTACGACTGACCATGGCAGAGGTGACAAAATAATCGAACAGTGGAGATCTCATGGGTCAAGCATTAAAGGCTCGNAAAATGTATGGCTTGCCATTATTGGTCCTGATACGCCCTCAACCGGAGAAATAGAAAACAGTGGGCCTGTCTACAGCAACCAGATTGCCATGACGATCGCGAGACTTTTAGACGTGGACTATAAAAGTGAAAATGAAATAGGAACGGAGATNAAATCTGTTATTAAATAAGACAAGCCAATTATTTAGATTTTTTAAGGATTAACCATGGATAAATTAAAGTATACAATTGTATTATTATTGGTCTTGTCAATTGGTAATAGCCAGAAACCAAGAGCAAGAGATATTGGGATACCATTCTTTGGGAAACCGGGAAAATTAAATGCAATAACCGATGTCAAAGGGGTTGAGGTTGGACACTCTACAATTATTTCTGGTAAGGGTAAGAACATAGTTGGCAAGGGGCCTGTGAGAACAGGTGTGACCGCAATCTTCCCAAGAGGGAAAAAATTTAACCCTGTCTATGCAAACTGGTACAGTCTAAATGGCAACGGCGAGATGACTGGAACAACCTGGGTCACAGAATCCGGGTTTTTAGAGACACCTATAATGATCACAAACACGAACAGTGTCGGTGTCGTTAGAGATGCCGTACTAAAATGGTTTGTTGACCATAACTGGTATGGGAATGAAGAATGGTGGTATACCTATCCCGTAGTCGCAGAAACCTATGACGGATTTTTGAATGATATCTATGGTTTTCATGTGAAAGANCAGCATGTATTAGAGGCTATTGANAATGCAAGACCTGGGCCGGTTAAAGAGGGTAATATCGGTGGNGGAACAGGGATGCTAACCCTGGGGTTTAAAGGCGGAATCGGNAGCTCATCNCGGNTAGTCAAGATTAATGATAAAAANTATGTNGTGGGCGTACTGGTACAGTCAAACTTTGGAAGCAAAAAAAATCTAACAATAAGCGGGGTCCCTGTTGGTCTTGAGCTNGCGGACACGCTGAANCTAATCTACACTGCTCCTCCGAGCAACCGCAGNAAAGAGGGNGACGGNTCAATCATNGTTATTNTTGCNACNGACGCGCCCTTACTGCCTCATCAGCTAAAACGTATTGTCCACCGCGTACCAATAGGCATTGGGAATGTTGGCGGAAGAGGCTCAAACGGATCGGGAGATATATTTTTAGCCTTTTCTACAGCAAACAAAAATGCTTTTAATCGGGAAAAAACAACAAGCGTAAGGGCACTGTCTAACGATCTAATTACTCCTCTATTTGAGGCTACAGCACAAGCGGTCGAAGAGTCTATCGTAAATGCTATGATTGCAGCTGAGACAATGGACGGGATTCACGGTAACACAGCATACGCAATTCCGCAAGACAGGCTTATTAACATACTGAAAAANTATAATCGTATAGATTAAATATTATTAATTTTAAATAAGATAGTCATTCAATACAAAATCAGACAAAAGTTTGGTAATTTATTATTATAAACACGGAGTAGTTATGAAAAATTTATTATTATGCATTGCGCTAGTTTTTATCACAGCGTGTGAGAACCCACAAAAATCAAATGGTTTTGCAAGAGGATCTAAAGATTCCTGGAAAATTGGATCTCAAGCAGGTGTCAACCTAGTGACAGAATTAGATAAGGCATGGTCAAGCAGAGACTTTGAAAAAATGAAAATATTTTTTGATGATTCGGCAACTTTTATGTTTGCTGAGGGTGATAAGTTTAACTCAGTGGATGGCTTCATAGGACACGTGAAAAAACAGTTTGGAGATCAGGAAGCAAACTGGACCTATGACTGGGCAGTTGCGGTTGATTTATTGCCAGGAGAAGGCGGTGAATGGGTAAATGCCGGTTTTACCTCTGACGTTTCTAAAACAAAGGAAGACACAAGTAAGATACACTATAGTGAGTGGTACTATGTTGAGGACGGTAAAATAAAAATTTGGAACCAAACTAGACGGATAATTCTAGATAAATAGCTTTATC
The DNA here is from genome assembly GCA_002713885.1 of Fidelibacterota bacterium. GTDB lineage: Bacteria > Fidelibacterota > Marinisomatia > Marinisomatales > UBA1611 > TMED80. The sequence continues at coordinate 1,497 of PAVC01000054.1, read as the reverse complement.
TATTAGGCTCTCAACAATGAAAATAAGATTCATTGTAATCTTAACCTTTTTTTGGGTTTTAGCAAATGCAGAAGAGGTATATGATCCGTCCGTAGATGCTATGTCTGAGATTACCGAGGCAATCTCAATTGCTAAAGCATCGAACAAGCACGTTTTTGTAAAAGTAGGGGGAAACTGGTGTGGCTGGTGCAAACTCTATGATAAGTTTAGCAATTCTGATGAAGATATTGCTCTAATAATGAGGCAGGAATATATAGCCGTTCTCGCAAACTGGAGCCCGGAAAATAGAAACCTCGAGGCCATGAACTATTTAGGAGCCCCGCAAAGATTTGGTTATCCAGTATTTATTATTCTAGATGGTAACGGGAATGTGCTCCATACCCAAGATACAGCACTTCTTGAAGAAGGAAGAGGATATAATAAGAACCATGTTTTACGTTTTCTAAAGGTTTGGACATACGCTGCTGTTAACGCAAAAATAAAAGAGTAAAAATTATTGTTTTAGTCTTAAAAGGATTAACAAAGTAAAACATTATATAAACTATTTATATATAATAATAAGTAAATATGGAGTAATTATATGCAGCATGAAAAATGGTCCTGTCCAAAGTGTGATGAAAAAAACTATGAGCTAGGTGAGATAAGAGTCACAGGTAGTTTCTGGTCAAGAATTTTTAACATCCAAAATAAAAAATACAGTGCTGTCTCATGCGAGAAGTGTTCCTATACTGAGTTTTACAAAAGTCAGTCCTCATCAACGATGGTGAATGTCTTTGATTTTTTCACTACCTAGTGAAATGATAAAATCAAATTTAGCGTAATGTAGATAATGCTAAGAACATTTAGACTAATATTTTTAATATATACAGCAGTTTTTTTTAGTTGTGTAAATAAAATAGATAAAAATAGTATGTCAAATAAGAATAATGAAACTTTTGATACAACGGCGCAGATTCCGATAAAGCTTCATTATGTATTGTATACTCCAGATGATTACCATAATGCAGATTCTGAGTTTCCTCTAGTCCTTTACTTGCATGGAGTAGGTGAAAGAGGAGAAGATCTAACAAAATTAGAGCTTAATGGTATCCCAGAGCTGATAAGTAAAGGAAAAAAATTTCCATTTCTAACCCTGGCTCCCCAGTGTCCAGATTTTGGATGGTGGTCAAGAGCTGAGTATGTTGAGGCGCTTGCTAGTTTGGTAAAAGAGATCATTAAGATACATAAAATAGATACAAAGAGAATATACGCTACTGGTTTAAGTATGGGCGGATACGGGACGCTTGCGTTGGCAAAAAAATATCCTCAATTATTTGCTGCTATTATTCCTATATGTGGAGGCTTAGACAACCATAGTGATGTTGATCAGCTAAAGGATCTACCGATTTGGCTCTTTCACGGCGACCAAGACCAGACACATCCGGTTGAGCGTTCAATCATTATACGTGATCTTCTAAAGCCTGTTAGTAAAGAAATAAAATTAACCATCTATGAGGG
>PAVC01000053.1 GCA_002713885.1 Fidelibacterota bacterium | reverse complement strand
TGTGCTTTGGCACGTTCTTCTGCTGAAGTAGGATTCCATACTTTATCAATTCTATTCTTAATAAATTTNNTNACCCANCCAANNTTTGTAATNCCCAAAAANNTNCGTTGTCTNCGTAATTTNTTAACAGACTGATGNGAACGTGCGAAATAAAACTCNATATTNGGTATNCCTGTACTATGATAAGCAGTAAAAATATCNCCCCAAGGTATTGTCATAGTATTAATTNGTCCNNNNCCAAAATCAATTTCNCGTTCCTTATGAGCAAGAGGGACTTTTTTAATAACTCCATCTTCTCTAATCTTACCTCCANNCGCAAGGCCCTCTACTGCTGTCTTGGCTGTCCCTTTACTAGGCCTAGANCCTTTAGTCAACCATGCCATAGTTAAATGNGTAGCATCAGGACATTTCTCTTTTAAATATGCTGCTAAACAATCAGTNGGAATTACATCAGANCCAACCCCAGGGCATAGCACGATCCCAGATGAAAGAGCCGCATCATCTTGGTTGTTGGCATAATCATAAACTGAGATTTCACCAGTAATATCAATATAATGTACTTTTGATTCTAGGCATGCCTGAATCATGATTTCAGCAGTGGCAGAAAACGGTCCTGCGCAATTTGCAATTACATCATATCCAGCAATTTGAAATTTAACTTTTTCAACAGAAGATAATTTGAAGATTTTTGATTCTAATTCATTTTTACTTGCTATTGCAACAACCTCTGTTGAGCGCCCAGCTAATACAGGTTTAAGCCCTCTCTTAACGGCTTCGGCAACAACTAATCTGCCAGTATAGCCATTAGCTCCGTAAATCATCCATTTTTTATTTTCCATAAGTAATAGATTATAAAGGAATATAAATAAGAATAAAAAAGAAAAAGGATTAGCCTATCAATTAAGAAAAGCTAATTAATTCAATTAATCTATTTCCATATTGCCGCTGTCCATATCCATCCCTTGGTCTCTATCGCCTCNCTGACGACTANAACGGCTTCTGTCTTCCATTTTNCCAAAACGATATTCTAAAGTTAATCGAACTGTCTGACTACTNNAATTGCGATCAGAATCTTGATACCAATCTCGTATACCATCGTCATCTATATCTCCCCAAGATTCAAAGCCAAATCCTGAAAGTCCAAATGGATCGCCTATATTCAATGTTAGATTCAACCTTTCATCCATCAATTTCTTTTTTACTGACATTGATGAAAAACTCATTGCATCCATTTTACCAATTGCAATATCCCTTGCTGGCATATAAAACATAAAAAACATGAATTCAGTTGTAGGTGTAATATTCCACATGGTCGTAACTCTCATACGTTGCCCTTGAGCTGTATCATCATAATCGCTTCCAAATAAATCACTGTTAATCTCATCCCAGTAAAAAGATCCGGAAAACATGAGTCTTAATTTCCGCCCAAGCGAACCAACTGCACTGTATTCAATACCTTTAGATTCTAGTTCATTAATATTCTCGTAGGTTGCTATAGATGTGCCATCTGATGTCACCTTCTTATAGCGCTGCATTTTATCAGTGGTATTACGGTAATATCCTCCTAATGTCAATGAAACTCCTCTAGAAAATCGACTAAAGTTCAATTCATATGAATCAGTATACTCTGGTTTTAAAAATGGATTACCTTTTCTGATATTTTTACTATCTTGACGTGAACTAAATGGGTTCAACATTCGAGATCTTGGGCGATTAACTCGCTTTGAATAACTAGCCTGAATTTGTAATAATTGCGGTGCACCAAANGACATTGATAGACTTGGATAAAAACTTGAATAAGGGTTTTTAAACGATTCATTAGTGTTTTTGAGCTCTGACATCATATCAACAGTTTCATATCGCCCACCAACATTATAACCAATGAAACCTAAAGCGCCTCCATATTGTATATATGCTGCGTGAACAGTTTCATTATATTCAAATTCATTAGTAAAAGCTCTGTCTGCAACATATTGCTTGGTTGTTTCGTCAAAAAGTTCGCCTATTTGTTTATCTCCGCGATCAGTGGATTTACTATTTAATCCAAATTCTAATTTAGAATCATTCTCAAAAGGGTGTGTGTAGTCTAACTTAAAATTGTAACTCTTACTTGTTCCATCTTGACCATTTTTTGCCCTATCATCATATACGTAATTTGCACCACCGTCATCATTATTATAGTATTCATTAAGCCCATCATTAAGCCCATCAGAAAATCTAAGATATGATGTAAGCTTTTGCTTGGGATTTGTAAACTTCTTATCGTAGTTCAAGTTGAAATCATATCCATTACGATCACCATCGCCGTTAGTATAACGCCAATATTTTTTATCACCAGGACCACTATCTAAAGTATATGTCTTATTCTCATTATTTCGAATACCATCACTTAATGTTGCAGATANGCCTAATGATTGAGTAGGATCAATAAAATATTCAAAGCCAGTTTTTACAAAAAGATTAGGCCCACCAGACTTTGAATCACTTGTTTTATCTAATGTATTTTTAAAACCTGGGAATTGCATTGTACGTATACTGGTACCATCTGAAATCCTCTTTCGATCGTTCATCCCTAAGTTTATAAATGAATTGAACGCTGTTGTACGATAGTTAACCTGCCCAGATAGATTAGTGCCACCTTGAGAATCCCCTCCAGTATTAACATTACCATTTAAACCTGCAAATTTATTTTCCTTTAGAACAATATTGATAATTCCTGCCATTCCTTCTGGATCATATTTGGCACCTGGATTAGTCATGACTTCAATATCAGCAATATTAGCAGCAGGAACACTTTGCAGAAGTGATTTTATATCACCACCCGCAATACTGGATGGTTTTCCATCAATCATGAGGTTTACCTTTGANCTTCCNCTTANNCTNATATTATCATCTGGGTCAACCTCNACNCCTGGAACTTGNCGCAATGCATCAATTGCATTNCCNCCNGTTGTCAGTGAATTTTTTTCNACATTNAAAANTCTNTTTTCAGCTGTTTGAACAAANAGAGGTCGTTCTCCTTCAACATNNACTCCTGCCATTTGTANNGTTGTTTGACTTAACGCAATAGTTTCAAGATTATATTCNGTCTTATTATCTCCAAAAGGCATAAANGTATANGGGCCNAATTCTTGTTTTTTATATCCAATATANTCNATNACNATTTTATGACGTCCTAATGGAATTTCTTTAACATGAAATTCTCCATCTTCATTTGTAATNCCGCCNGTCATNATNGTATTACTACGGTTATTNATAATAGATATNGATGNATAGGNTATAGGNGTGCNAGTGGTAGAATCCANAACTGTACCATATACCACNCCNATTTTTGGNACTTTTTCNGGATCCATTTGTCGNTGCTGACTCCANCCNCCACGCCCACCCCTTTGGGCATAGGATAGGTTAGCTATAANNATAAATGATATAATTANTATTTTTTTCATGGGCGNAATTTAACCTTTTTTATTCTTTTCAAAGCANATATATGCTTTGACTCATATTTTTTGAATTTGTTAAAAATTATTTTAATAAAATCATTTTTTTTANTTCAATTAATGANCCTAATTCAGCTTTATANAGNTATATACCNGGTGCNACNACATNNCCANTTTTATTCTNTCCATTCCATACAATTTTTTTNTAACCATANTTNTGTTNTTGATTAATTAATTGAATGACCTCTTTACCTAANATATCATATATAGTAATCTTCACNTGGCTNGNNTCAGGTAAATCATAGTGNAGGGTCGTANTAGAATTAAATGGATTNGGGTAATTTTGAAATAAAGCAAAACGAGTTGGTTGATCNCCATATAATATAAATANNGCAATTTCAGNACGTAATTCTGGNAGCATNCCCCAAACATTATCACCTGGGCATGANGTNTTTCCAAAATAATCTCTATGNCCTTTTAATACTTTTGGNTCTACNCCATATGTATCNGNNATCCAGGCATAAAGATGAATNAGAGATTTTTCTGTCTCATAAGTCATTTCATCATTACATGGTAGGTTNGTNGCTGGAGGATGATAACATCCTAATANACATACACCAACATTACCTGTGTTTGCACCACCTACATGTGCACCTAAAACTGTNTCAGGTCGTCCTTGATATATATTNCCACCCATATCAACTACAAAATGATATCCAATATCACTCCAACCTCTTCCATCTTGATGAAATTCTTGTATNGACTTCACTGCAGCTTTACCTTCGNTCAAAGTGGTAGCTCCCCAACCTGCTGCATGGTGCAGNGTCATCTTATCATAATANGGGTGATTGGAATAACCAGATTTAGGNTCGCGNGCTCCCCANTCCTTACGTGAAATAATCATAGGTTTATCAACACCTAGATTTTCTGGTGATATATTGAGATATTTTTCATTAATCTTAGGTTCTCTNGATTCCTTNTCATATANACCTGCNCTGATAAAAGNGATTGTACTTGAAGATCNTGCTTCATATTTCATTTTNTCAACNCGNCCTAANGTTGAATCCAAAACAGATGCAATAAATCGATCACTATTAGGNTCATAAAAAATCTTNGCTTTCTTTTTTTCNGACCAATTACCCANATNATCTAAAAATTGAAACCATATTTCCGTACTGTCAGAAGCAGAAAATCGTATTGCNGCACCATCNATTAATATGTTATTGGTTAATTGNGATGAATTTCCTGTTAATTGGTACCCAGAANTGATTTTAGTGAGTTGNGCGGGAGCATCAAATTGAATTGGAATAACAGCGTCTAATAATTGNGCTGGTANCTNAGAAAAAATAGATAGAGCAATTACAAAAGATAATAATTTATTTTTCATTGNTATTGGAATTTAAGATTAGAGNAACTATCACAATGAACCAAGTTCAATAGAAATAAAAAAAGCCCCTTGCAAGCAAGAGGCTTTTTTNCNTNATGTNTATNGTTCACACTATTTCATCAAAGTCATTTGTTTTGTTTTGACAAAATTTCCATAGCGCATAGTATAAAAGTAGGTACCACTNGCTACTTTATTACCTTGCCTATCTAATCCATTCCANGTAACACGGTGTGTTCCCGCAGGTTTATCTTGAAGTGGCAAAANATTAGCAACTTCTTGACCCATAATATTATATATCGTAATCGAAATTTGATTTGCTATAGGCAAAGTATATTCGATACTTGTGGTTGGGTTAAATGGGTTTGGATAATTTTGATTTAATTTATAATCCTCTGGNGTAATCAAAACNATATCTTTCACACTTAAGGCAGTACTTTCACCAGTCCATTCGAGTACTCTTATGAATGTTCTGTGATTTTTGCTATATGNGCCAGCAACCATAACACTNTCNGATACACCTTGATAAGCCAAAATCACTTCACCNTATTTATCTCCATCCACNTTTGAACCTGCAAACATTTTATTCACACCNCCGGTTTGCAAGGAATCAATNTGACCTGTAGCTATTGTATAATCGGNTTTTGTGTAACTAGCAGATGAAAATATATCAGTGCCCGTNAAATCNTACTTTCTAAAACCGGCTCCATGTCCAACAAAAACTGCCGGTGNTCCAAACGCATTGTTATGTGCAGCGGATCCNAAAGCGTANNNATTNCCTCTNTTTTTANTNGCATCCCATGNGNTTGNTAAACTATCNATTGCTGCATATTCAGTTGATTGAAATTTGGTNGCATCACCATCTTTATCACCAANTACATAAACAATTCCTTTATAANATGCACCNACGTAAACTTCATCTTTTCCATCACTATTTACATCAGCTACACTTGGTGCAAGGGTCCAGTCGTCGATGTCTGTGAACTTATAACCTGTATCAGATTGTGTATAAGCATCAGGCCCAGTAGCCTCGATAATAAAAGCGGAAAGGTTATTCCATGAGAAACAGACAGCTTCGTGCAATCCGTCTCCATCTGTATCAGCAATAACTACACCCTGTGGACTTCCGCCGCCGAATTTATTTTCTCTTACACCATCTTTATCCGTATCTCTGGGTGAAGCTGCAAATTCTTCTACTAGCGATGGTAATACACCAATGTCTCCCTGAACACCCATAATAATAAATCTATCTTCTGAATAAGCTTTATGGGTTGTTGAANTAGTTCCGTAAGTAGGGTTTGTTCCTCCATTGCTCGCCATTATAATNTCATCCCGGCCNTCNTTATCAATATCAGCTACAGTAAAATGCTCTGGTCTGGCNTATGCTAGTGTATCAGAAAANACAGTCAGTAAATTTCGCGACCANGTGGTNGAATATCCATTATCAGTTTTACCGTCCCATTCNAAAACCCAAAGCCCCGCTGTACTATCAGGAACAGGGTTCCCAGTAGCAGCTGTCACTGAATCAATTTGACTATAATCTGTAAAAATNATTACTTCACCAAGTCCGTCTCCATCTGTATCGCCGGTCTGAACCCACCTTGGCGTAGTAGCATATGTGCTTTTTGATGTACCAGACCAAACATGGACTAAGGTATCACCATAATACCACTCAAACGCGTGTACTGTTCCATTTTTATAATCCGTTGCAAAGATTTCCATCCTACCATCTTTATCCAGATCAGAACCGCTCCATACTCCTCGGGGTCCAGTGGATACTGACCACATACCGGCAGTATTAGCCAAATCAGTATTAAAAATACTATGTGGTTTAAAATCTTGAGCTAGGGCTAGCGTTATAATTGTAAAAGTTAAAATTGTACCTTTAACGATTGATCTCATAAACTCACCTCTTTCTTACTTTAATTATTAAATNATATTGTAATAATAAATTATTCGATTGAATTGCTAATGACTANCNAGATTATAAGAATAAACAAAATTTAATGCAAAATGTTTGCACATTANTCCAAAAACTTTTTTTTTCTATTTAAACTTTCGTTTAGATTNGTACTNCTTNTTNATANCANTAATTGGCATACTAATCATTTAATTTGCTTCAATTTGAATAAAAAAATTCTATCATTTATCTCTATAATCTCTNTGGNATTTGCNAATACCGGTAAAATTTCTGGAATNATTCTAGATTCAAAATCGGGNGAGCCACTTGCCGGTGTTAATGTATTTCTAGATGATACTCCCTATGGTTCTGCTACAAATACGNAAGGNGAATANATTATACTGAANGTTCCTCCAGGANACTATACTCTTCGAGCTACTTACATTGGATATGCTTCTTATCGNNTTAATAATGTNCGAGTTAATCTAGATCGGACTACCTATCAAAATTTTGAATTAAAAGAAGCGGTNATTGAAGGTGAAGAAGTAATTGTAGTNGCAGACCGTCCCCTTATCCAAAAAGACCTCACTGCTTCTCAGAAAATAACGACTGCTGATGAAATNAAAGTAATGCCTGTTGAAACCTTTCTNGGCGTTTTAACAACTCAGGCNGGTGTNANTCAAGGTGCAGGNGGAGAACTTCACATCCGTGGTGGNCGATCAAATGAANTNGGATATTATATTGATGGNGTTTCAGTNGCNAATCCATTTTTNACNAATGGACTAGCTGTCAATATTTCNAATAAAGCTTTAGAGGAAATGAAAGTCGTTTCAGGCGCATTTAATGCNGAATATGGAAATGCAATGAGTGGCATNGTTAATCTTCAAGTNAANGATGGTGGNAAAGATTATCATGGTAGNTTCTCTTATCAATCNGGNGATCACCAATCANCAGANAAANATATTTTCACANATATTGATNANTTNAGTTTNNTTACNAATAAAGTGCTAGAAGGNACACTTAATGGACCCATGCCTTTTNTNTCAGATAATGGAAAATTTACTTTCAATATCAGTGGAAGATATAGNAATAGTGAAGGTTATTATTATGGTATACGTGAACACACTATTGGNGATTCTGCTAATTTTAGAGATGCGNANAATTGGTATATTGAAATGAATGGTGATAGTGCATTTGTACCNATGNCNCCAAGCNACAATTTGAATTTAATGTCTAAGCTAACCTATNGNGTTTCACCATTATTAAANTTATCCTTACAANTACTTCATTCTGGTGGAANGTCACAATCCTATTCGCATTATTATAAATTTAATCCTGATGGTACNTCCACATCTGAATCATCAAATAACAATTTTTCAATTAAGATAAATCATTCGTTAGGTAAAAGAAGTTTTTATGAAGCNAACCTATCCTATTCAAATACAGATTATATGGGNTATCAGTTCAAACCCATNAATCTNAATTCNGCAGAACATGAAAATGATGNAAGCCGCTTTGGCTCTGGNCAATATGTNCTCTATAATCAATTTGANAANGGTAGCAANTATTGGATNTTAAATAATTCAAAATATGTGCCAACCTCACGTATTAAAGGATCTCCTGCTTCATCAACATTTTCATTTGGNGGATCTAATAGAGGACATTCTTACCGGAANTCTAAGTCTCTTGCATTCAAATTAGATTACACAAATCANTTNACNAATCGCCATGCTTTAAAAACTGGNGTGAATTTTAGAAGAGATAATTTAGATGAAAGAAATTTCACAGTACTATATGACAACCAAGTATATCGTGTTCCAACTATATTACCCGAAAACGATTCNCCNTCTCATAATCACTATAATAATACTGCCACTTTTTTCTCAGGATATATTCAAGACAAAATTGAATATAATGATTTTATNACAAATGTAGGCGTTCGTTTTGATCAGTTTAATCCAGACGAAAACTATATTACTGATTTTTTGAATCCAGATGGAGAAAAAGAAAAAGCNGAAAATAAGNTTATGATCTCTCCAAGAATTGGAGTNGCATTNCCCATAACAGAAAAAGGAATCCTTCATTTTTCATACGGTCATTTTTATCAAATGCCAACATTAAGACGATTATACAAAAAAAGTATTTTTGGAGCAGGATTAGCTCCAACTGTAGGCTACGCANACCTTAAACCGGAAAAAACCATATTATATGAATTTGGTCTTCAACAACAAATAGGTGAAATTATTGGTGTNGAAATGAGNGCNTTTTATAAGGATATTCGCGATCTATTGGCANTACAGTCTATCCGATATGAATCNGAAAGATATGGCCCTTCTAATTACTCGATTTATATGAATAAAGATTATGGAAATGTAAAAGGATATACCTTTAGCCTGACAAAACGTTATGATCCCAGAACCAAAACCTCTGCATTTGTCGATTATACTTATCAAATAACTGAAGGTAATAGTGTTAACTCTGGTTCATTTTATTACAATGCACTTTCAGGTGAAGAAGAAGAAAAGCGCATCGTCCCACTTTCTTGGGATCAAAGACATATATTTAACACTAATGTATCAATCGGGGATCCAGGAAATTGGAATATTGGAATTATAAGCAAATTATCAAGCGGATGGCCTTACACACCAAATATNCCTAATGCAAATTATGTGCCTCAACCTAACAGTGGAAGAAAACCTTTGCAATGGCGAGTTGATATGCGGATACACAAGAATTTTATTTTAGGTAAATANAATTATATCCTATATGCTAAAATTTACAATCTATTGGATCGCCGGAATGAAAGATATGTCTTTAATGATACTGGTAGAGCAGGATATACATATGTTTTTCAATCAACTCAAGAAACACAAGGTTTCAAAAAACATTATGGTGAACCGGGCGTACATCAATGGTCAGAATATCAAGTGCGGCCACATTATTATACACCCCCCCGTTCAATAAACATTGGTTTGTCTCTGGATTTTTAGTCCCACGAGAATTTGATGATCAAAACTAGTACTATTAGAAAATTTTTATTATTNAGTGTTTCATTTNCAATTCTGTATTCACAAGATGATCCNCAGCCTAGATTTTCCAAACAATGGAAAATTGAAGGGCCTCAAAAGAACTGGAAGTCACTAGACCATGAAGTTTTCTATCAATGGCGAGATAAGATACTTGAACGCCGAGCAATAAGTAATGATGAAATTCTCCGTCGCCAAAAAGCTATTTTAAATGGAAACAAGATTACAACTGAAATTTGGAATTACGGTTCTATATCTAGTCCAGGAAACCGAGTCACAGATATTGTTTGGGAAGGCTTAGGNTATGGTTATGAGTTTGGCCCTTTCATTGGTGCAGAAGTCCCTNTAGCAGCAAATAGTCACATTGANGCTTACATCAAAAAAGATGCGAACGGTGATCCNGTNTTGGATGATGATGGAAATCCTATATGGTTCGCAAAAGTAATTAGTGATGGATTAGTATCTCTAGGCGGTGAAATNTCACCAGATGGAAAAGTTTTTTGGGGATGGGAACCACTTGCTTATAATGAACAGAATGTTCCATATGGAGACCCCAATAGTTTAAGAATTCCCACTTCGAATGATGTTGATCGTGATGGTGATGGAAAACCTGATAGCTGGCCCGAGGGATGGTACAANCCCAACTTAAAAAGATATGTCTGGCCTGGTGCACTCAGACAAGGATCATCTAATGCAGATCTAGAATCTTTTTTTGTTGTTGACGATAGGAGTAACCAAGAATTTAAGTATTACCCATTCCCGCAGGATTCATCCCGATTGGGATTAGGTATTGAAATTGAATGCCGATATTATCAATGGTCAAATCCTTTAGCTGAAGATGTTGTTTTTCTAATATATAAGGTGACCAATAAAAGTGAAAAAGATCTGAATGAGGTAGTTTTTGGTATGTGGGGTGATCCACATATTGGAGGACCATCTAACTGGCGGGATGATCTATCTTATTTTGATAGAGATTTAAATATGGTTTATGCCTGGGATGAAGATAATAAATCAGATGTAGCTGGACGAAANCCTGGCTATTTTGGCTATATTTTTCTGGAAAGCCCTGGAGATCCCCATGATGGNAAAGATAACGATGGAGATGGAATGATAGATGAAAGTCGTGAAAATGGAATTGATGATGATGGAGATTGGAATCCAGAAAAAGATGATGTGGGCATTGATGGCCTACCNAATACTGGAGANCAAGGAGAGAATGATGGTGTGCCATCCGCAGGNAACGCATTTGATATTCGACAGCCTGGTGAGCCAAATTTTGAATGGACAGATCTGGATGAATCTGATATGATCGGGCTTACNAGTTTTGCTGCACCAAATTTTGGAGGGAATAATAGAATATCTAAAGATGATTATATNTATACCACGTATATGAACCCAGGACAATTTGACTCATTGAATGCCGATGTTGCAGGTGACAATATTTTCTTATATGGTTCAGGTCGTTTTACTTTGAAAGCAGGAGAAGCACGGAGATTTTCTATCGCTCTACTCGTTGGAGATAGTTACGATGATCTTACATTAAATGCCAAAACAGCTCGCCAGATCTACGATACAAATTATCAATTTGCAAAACCACCTGAAAAACCCGCNCTTACAGCAGTTCCTGGAGATGAACAAGTGACGCTTTTCTGGGATGATATTGCTGAAACATCCTGGGACCCAATATCAGAAGAATATGATTTTGAAGGCTACGTAATCTACCGNAGCACGGATCCAAGTTTTCTTGATCAACAAAATATTACAGATATTAACGGTTCTCGATTTTTATTTGAACCACTNACTACGATTACAGGTGGATGGGCAAAATGGGATTTAATTAATGAATATGAAGGNCCAAGTGATATTCCATATACTGGACGAGGAATTTCCTATCATCTTGGTAATAACACTGGCTTAGTTCATTCATTTATTGATTCGAATAATGTAATCAATGGTCAACGATANTTTTATGCTATTAGTTCCTATGATCATGGTACTAAAATCATGGGAATTGGNCCTAGTGAATCATCTAAAACAATCACGTTAAANCCAGAAACNAATGAAATTTTTCTGGATNTCAACACTGCTTCAGTTGTTCCAAGATCACCNGCTGCTGGTTATGTAAAAGGTTCAGTTTCNTATTATGANTCTTTATCATTTATAAAACACATATCAGGNTTTGGTACAGGAACNTTTTCTATTGAGNTTCTTGATCCTCGAGCCATTGAAGACACCAATACATTTCAAATAACATTTATAGATAAACCTACCCGTTATTCAATTGAGGATCTCAGTCCCATCGTGGAAACCCGCGTATCGAAAAAAAATATATTTATTACACTACAAAAAAATAGATTGAATGCTGACAGGTTTATTTTAAAAAATGGCGGCTCCACGATGATAATGGGACAGGATTATCTCCTGTTTCCAGAGGCTGGGCAAGTAGTAGTTACTGATACTTTAAATTCACAAATAGCTGATGGCGACGAAATAACTATTGAATATACCTATTATCCTCTTTGGGAAAGCTCACGTTTGAATAATGAAGAATCAAACGCAGTTTTTGATGGGATTAAAATCTATGCAAATGACAAAAAACTTTCACTAGATAAAGAAAAGACTCAATGGTCTGATGGAAGCTCAGGTAATTATCAAATTACGGTCGGCCCCTACGATGGTAAGCAGTCAAACATGAGACCAGCAGATTATGAAATACGCTGGTTTGATTCAATTGCGGATACAAGCTCATTAGGAACCGCTACTGCACCATTCCAAATCTGGGATGTAACTCCAGGTAAAATTCCTTTCAAAAAGAAAATTGTAGTTCTTGATTATAAGGTCAGAAACCAGACTTGGGATTTGGGTGAGAGTGTTGTAATTCTTGAAGAGGGAGCAGGAGTCAATGTTTCGTGGCAGTTTGATATTCAGGAACCAATCAATGATATACTGAACGATGCAGTAGAAGGTGATGTTTTTTATGTTGCGACCGATCGGCCATTTAATAATGAAGATATCTATCAATTTCAGATGATGGCATCTTCAATTCAATCAGAAAAAAATGAAGGATTATTAGATGATATTCGTGTGGTTCCAAATCCATACGTTGTTACTAATATTTTGGAGCCACTAGATCGTCAAAATCCACGTGATCGAGGACCACGGCGTATTTATTTTGATAAACTTCCTAATGAATGTACTATCAGGATTTACACGATCACGGGTGAACTTGTAAAAACAATTTATCATAATACTACATTTGATAATGGACAAGAATTTTGGGATTTAACAACAAAAGATAACTTTCCAATAGCTTTTGGCATTTATATCTATCACATAGATGCAGGTAAAATGGGCGAGAAAATTGGGCGATTGGCAATAATAAAATGAAAAAACTAATTCTAATTATATTTTCTTTCAGTGTTGCCATTGGTCAATTGGATAATATTACAACAATCACTAAGACAGGTACTACAGCTGCACAATTCTTGAAGATCGGGGTGGATCCTCGAGGTTCATCCATGGGTAATGCTTTTACAGCTATGTCTGGAGATATAAGTTCAATGTATTGGAACCCTGCTGGACTTGCATCAATAGGTAAAATGGAGACTATTTTCGTCAATGCAAATTGGCTAGCTGGAATAAATTTCAATTTTACTGCTATAGCTCTCAACCTTGGACAAAATGGCGTTATAGGTTTTAGCATGACAAATCTTTCTATTCCAAAAGAACTAGTTAGAACCGTAGAAAAACCAAATGGTACCGGAGAATATTTTGATGCGGGTGACTTGGCAATGAATATTAGTTATGCCCGACGCCTTACAAATAAATTTTCAATCGGCAGCAATATTAAGTATATCCGCCAAAGTATTTGGCATGCAAATGCAACTACAATTGCAGCAGACCTTGGTGCTTTATTTATTACCCCATTTAAGAATATCCGTCTTGGGGCAAGTTTGTCAAATTATGGACCAGATATGGAAATGACTGGTCGGGATCAAAAATTCAGCATGGACCCTGATCCAATCAATGAAGGAAATGTTGAATTTGTTAATGCAATGTATGAAACGGATAAATTCCCGATTCCACTCATTTTTAGGGTAGGGCTAGCTGGTGAAATCATCAATACAGATAAAAATAGATTGAGTCTCGCTATGGATGCATTACATCCCAATGATAACTCAGAATGGATGAATATCGGTGTTGAATATTCATTCGCTGAAACATTTTTTGTAAGAGGTGGAATGACGACTCTATTCAGAAAAGATACTGAGGAAGGCCTTACATTTGGAACAGGAATAAATTATAAGATCGGGCGCTCAGCTACACAATTAAAATTAGATTATTCCTATGCTGCTTTTGGTCGTTTAAAAAATGTNCAGCGTTTTGCCCTTGGATTCAAATTTTAATTACCTCCATCAAGCCAATCAATTATTTTAATTAATTCTTCAAAAACAGNGGCTCCTGTTTTTTGCAACCTCTCCTTACTTACATGACCTTTTGAGACNAAAATACAATCAGACCCAACCACATCAGCTATATCTTTGTCATGAATCGTATCGCCAATAAATAGTACTTCTTTAGGGTGAAAGCCTAAATCTTTCATCCATTCTTTTGTTAGTGTTTCTTTACCATAAGCATAATGATTATCCGTACCTAAAATTTTTACAAAATAATCGTTAATATCATAATTAGATAAAATTTGGTCTAACATCACTTGACTACTTGCTGATACCAAAGATTGTGCAAGGCCCAAATTCTTAAAATAATCTAACACTTCCCTTACACCTTGATGCAATTGAAGCTCATGGCATCGAGCCATATACATATTTATAAATTCAGTCCCCGAAATATCAAAAGACTCTTTTTCAAAATTAAATCCTAANTTTAAATAATAGTCTTTAACTGGAAAACAAAAATTGTCTAAAAACCACTCTTCAGTCATTGCTTCCATATCGCGTTTTTTTAAGACTTCATTCATAATCTTAATACAAAAAAGCCGATCATCAATTAAAGTCCCGTTCCAGTCCCAAATAATGTGTTTATACTTCATGATAAGGCACAAAACTCAGGGATAATTTGATAAAATGAAATAACTTTTCTACCTATGCAAATCACAATAAATAAGATTGCTGAACAACTTAAGGCAAGATTAAAAAAGCCTCTTCCGGGTAATGAGGCACATCTAATTACTAGAATAAAAACAAAATCAGAAGTGACTTTTCCTAATACTATAGAAACAGCAATACCTGCAGCTGTACTTATTTTGCTGTTTCCATTTAAAGATGAAATTCAATTTTTTTTGACTAAACGGACAGAGGATGTTGAACACCACAAAGGTCAAATATCATTACCTGGGGGAATAANAGAAAATAATGAAACTCTAGAAAAAACTGCTGTTAGAGAAACTAAAGAAGAAGTTGGAATAGACCCTAACACAATTATGAACTTAGGTAGCTTAACACCATTTTTTATTCCTGTTACAGGATATATTGTCCATCCATTTATAGGGTGGTGCAAAGAAAAACCCTCTACACAAGTCCATGATGTTGAAGTCAATCAATTATTTTCAGTCTCAATTTCTGAATTACTAGATGAAAACATTTTGCAAAATGAAGAATGGAATATTCGTGGATACGATGCTATTGTACCTTACTACAATTTTGGANAATGCAAAGTTTGGGGAGCNACAGCTGCAATCTTATCTGAATTTAAATTGATACTAAAAGGAATAGTGAATTAACTTATTAATAAATAGTTTTAAGAAACTTTACTAATGAAAAATAAACTTGGCATAGATTTAGGTGGCACAAAAATTGAAGCAATTATTATTGATGATCAATTCCAGGTGATTGATCGAAAGCGCATCCCCACACTTAGAGATGAAGGATACGATGCTATNATCAAACGCATAATAGATCTTTCAAAAGAAATGATTGGTATTGGAGATATTAGTGGGCCTATTGGCATTTGTACTCCTGGTACTATTGAAGCAACAACAGGTTTACTCAAAAATAGCAATACCGTGTGTTTAATTGGGAAACCAATCCAACAAGATATGGAAAATGCACTAGGTATANCTGTGTTAATGGAAAATGATGCAAATTGTTTTGCTTTGGCTGAGTCTACAATAGGGGCTGCTAAAAAGTATGATGTCGTATTTGGTGTTATTCTTGGCACNGGATGCGGNGCAGGGATAGTTATGAATAAAAAGGTTCATCGTGGAGCCAATGGTATTGCCGGAGAATGGGGACATCATACTCTGTACCCTGATGGTAGAGGATGTTATTGTGGAAATAAAGGTTGTACTGAATCTTATATTTCAGGAACGGCATTAGAAAGCGAATGGAAAGAATTAACTGGCAAATTTTCAACAGTCACTGATGTTATTGATAATAAAATGTACGAAGCACACCCGGAATGGAAGGAAAACTTCATGATGAACTTTGGTCGTGCCTTATCTAATGTAATTGATATACTTGATCCTGANGCGATTGTTTTGGGTGGGGGTCTTTCGAAAGTAGATCTATTATATACTGAGGGAATGCAAGCTGCCTATAAGGAGTCATTCAGTGAAATTGTACGAACTCCTATATTAAAGAATAAACTCGGTGACTCTGGTGGCGTATTTGGTGCTGCTATGATAGTGGATCATATTTGAAATTTGGGAAATGGCTATATAACCTAACTAATACGGATCAATATATCCTTGTTGGTTACTTTATCGTGGGATTAGGATTGTCCTATTTAACTATTACTGCTCTTAGATTCTGGCACCAAAAGATTCATGGTAGCAATAAATATTCACATGCTGTTCGTACAACTCCATTTGCTTTACTGGGGATTGCATTTTTTTTTGCTACAATATTATATATGTCAACGGGTGAGCTAGTTACGCGCTGGATTGTAGAGTTTCGACANTAGACTTATTTTTTCTTCTTTCGTTTCATTTGCATAAGTTTCCAAGCAGCCTTTGGAATTCTCTC
>PAVC01000052.1 GCA_002713885.1 Fidelibacterota bacterium | reverse complement strand
TGATGGCAAAAGTTCTATTATTCATTTCCATTCCTATTCATAAGTTAGTTCATTAAAGATTTCATTAGAGACCCTATATCTGCAACTGATTCTGAGACTGATATACCACACTCAGTTAAGATTTTTATTTTCTCCTCTGCTGTATCATTTCCGCCAGAGACTATTGCTCCAGCATGNCCCATTCTTTTTCCTGGAGGNGCTGTCTGCCCAGCAATAAAACCAGCGATTGGTTTNGACATATTTTCTTTTGCCCAATAGGCTGCTTCTATTTCCATTTGNCCACCAATTTCNCCAACGATAACAANNCCATCAGTTTCAGCGTCTTTTTCAAAAAGTTCCAGACAGTCTCGCATACTAGTACCAATAATTGGGTCTCCGCCAATACCTATTGCCGTTGTCTGNCCAAGCCCNGCATTTACAAGCTGNTCNATGGCCTCGTATGTTAAGGTTCCTGATTTTGAGACAACTCCTATGTTTCCTTTTTTACAGATAAACCCAGGCATAATTCCAAGCTTGCATTCATCNACTGTAATAATACCTGGACAATTAGGTCCCACTAAGCGTGTACCATTTCGTTTTATGATTTGTTTAACTTTTACCATATCATGTATGGGGACGCCCTCAGTAATGCACACAATGAGTTCTATACCAGCATAGCTAGATTCGAGAATAGCTTCAGCAGCAAAGGGGGGAGGAACAAAAATTATTGCTGTGTTTGCACCAGTTTCATTTACTGATTCTTCAACAGAATTATATACTTTAATATTACCACCNATAACTGACTGGCCACCCTTACCTGGAGTAACACCAGCAACAATGTTAGTTCCATATTCAAGCATTTGTCTTGTATGGATATCACCCTCAGANCCTGTAATTCCTTGAACTACAATTTTTGAATTTTTATTGANAAGAATCGACATTTATTAACCTTTATTTATTGNTACTTTTACAGCTTTTTCTGCTGCATCTTTCATTCCATCAGCAGGGATTATTGATAAATCAGATTCAGAAAGAAGTTTTTTTGCTTCTTCAGCGTTTGTCCCCTGCAATCGGACTACAACTGGAACATTTAATCCTAACTCTTTTACCGCCTGCACAACTCCTTTTGCCACGATATCACATCTGACAATGCCACCGAAAATATTTATTAATATTGATTTTACGTTTTTATCAGACAAAATAATTCTAAATCCATTTTTTACTGTTTCTGCACTAGCTGTACCACCTACGTCTAAAAAATTAGCTGGCTCACCACCAGCAAGTTTTATTATATCCATAGTAGCCATAGCAAGTCCAGCGCCATTAACCATGCAGCCAACGTTTCCATCTAATTTTATATAATTCAGACCATATTTACTTGCTTCAATCTCCATCTCATCTTCCTCACTAAGGTCTCTCATTTCTCTTATATCGCTTTGCCTAAAAAGGCCATTGCTATCAAAATTAAATTTTGAGTCTAAGGCAACGATGTGATTATCTGTGGTTAGCACTAGTGGATTAATTTCTAATAAAGAAGCATCATTCTTTTGGTAACAATCATACATTTTACTAAACGTATCAATTGCCTCTTTGAATGCTGTTCCACTTATNCCAAGGCCAAATGCCAACTTTCTAAGTTGAAAGTGTTTTATGCCCACAAGTGGATCGACCCATATTTTTATTATTTTTTCTGGACTTTCAGAGGCTACTTTTTCAATCTCTANGCCACCCTCTGTTGACACCATAAAAACATCCATCTCAGTATTCCTGTCAAGCGTGATTGCTGCATAATATTCTTGTTTAATATTCACCCCTGANTCTATGTATAGTCTCTCTACTTTTTTCCCCTTGGGACCAGTTTGGTGAGTGACAAGCTTCATTCCTAAAATATTTCTTATATGATTCTCAGCCTCGTCTTTATTTTTTGCTATTTTAACGCCGCCACCTTTTCCTCTTCCACCAGCATGGATTTGTGCTTTTATTGCAACAATATCTGAATCCAGCAAGTCATAAGCTTTCAGTGCTTCTTCTATACTAAATGCTGGGATACCAACAGGAATTTTTATTTGATGTTTTTTGAAAAGTTCTTTTCCCTGATATTCGTGTATTTTCATAATTATTTCCTGATTATTGTCCCTGATTNATNATTTAANGCATTTTGGATATTATTTATNGANGTGATTACTACTTTTTCACCATGATGCTTTAAAAAATGAATTGCAGCTTTAATTTTTGGTTTAATTGTNCCTTCTTGAAAACTATTATTTTTATATAAACTTATTAAATCTTGAAAACTGATTTCTTTATAGGGAGTCTGATTTTCTTCTCCGAAATTACGATAAAGATATTCTATATCACTAATAATCCATAATTCTTGNGCTCTAATAATTCTGCCCATTTTTGCGGCTGAATAATCTTTATCTATAACAGCGTCTAAGCCTTCTATTTTATGTTTGTCATCGTTGTAGACTGGAATGCCNCCTCCACCAAATGCAATGACAATAGTGCCTCTATCAACCAAAGCCTTGATTGATTTACCATGCATTATATAATCTGGCATAGGAGAGGGTACCACTCTCCTCCAAATTCCTGGTTCTTGTTCTTTAATTTTCCAATTGAATTTATTGCTTAATGGCCTAATNTCTTTTTTAGAATATCTTGGGCCAATATATTTTGTTGGGTTATTGATACTTTCATCGTTTTTATCTACGATCACCTGAGTAANTAGANTTACNACNTCGCGATCTATATTCATATCTCTAAGTTTATTTTGGAGTGTTTGTTGAATCATATAGCCCATTTGTCCNTGTGTATTTGCGACACAAACACCAAGCGGGAGAGGAGGGACNTGTTNATTTGTTAGATCCATTCTAAGTAATTCATTTCCAACTTGCGGTCCGTTTCCGTGTGTAATACAAATATTGTAGTTAAGATCAATAAAATTGGACAGTCCATCCATGGTTTTTCTTGCGCGGCTAAATTGGTCTTCTATTGAGATAGTCTTACCTTTAGGAGATAGGCTATTACCTCCAAGAGCTACCATTACAGTTGGATTTTTCATTTATTCTTTTTCAAGAAATGGATAGCGATAATCTTTAGGTGGTTCAAAGTTCTCCTTAATTGTTCGAACTGATACCCATCTCAAAAGATTTAACTCTGACCCAGCCTTATCATTTGTTCCAGAAGCTCGGCTTCCCCCAAATGGCTGTTGCCCAACAACGGCGCCAGTNGGTTTATCATTAATNTAAAAATTTCCTGCAGAGTGAACGAGTTCTTTAGTGGCTTGGATTATTTTTTCATTATCATTAGCGATGATACATCCAGTTAATCCATAATCGGAGGTGGATTCTACTAATTGAATTGTTTCATTCCATTTTTCAGTATCATAAAGATATATAGTTAGTACAGGTCCAAATATTTCTTCTGTCATCGTTTTGAAATATGGATCTGTAGTTAGTATCGTGGTAGGCTCAATAAAATACCCTTTCGAGTCATCATAGCGACCGCCAGATATTATTTCTGCATCTTCATGATCTTTAGCATAATCAATATAACTTGAAATTGTATCAAAAGCAGATTTATCTATAACAGCATTCATGAAATTAGAAAAATCTCTTGGAGAACCTATTCTTATAGTTTTTACCTCTAATATAAATTTATCTTTTACTTTTGACCAGATTGTTGAGGGAATATATGCCCTGGACATTGCCGAACATTTTTGTCCTTGGTATTCAAAAGCACCTCTAACCATAGCAGTAACCAAAACATCAATATCACAAGATTTATGAGCTAAACAATAATCTTTACCTCCTGTTTCACCAACAATTCTTGGATATGTCTTATATTGACTAATGTTTGTACCAATAGTCTTCCATATATGATTAAACGTATTTGTAGATCCTGTAAAATGAACACCTGCTAAACTTGGATGATTAAGGATTGGATCACCAATGCTAGATCCAGATCCGGGTAAAAAATTTATCACTCCGTCAGGTAGACCAGCCTCTTGAAGCATTTCCATTAAATAATAACATGCTAATACTGCTGAAGAAGCAGGCTTCCATATAGACACATTTCCCATAACTACAGGAGCTGTAGGAAGGTTTCCAGCTATAGATGTAAAATTAAATGGAGTTATAGCAAAAATAAATCCTTCGAGAGGCCTATACTCAAGTGAATTTTTCATTCCATTTGGAGATATTAAGTTTTGTTTGTTGTGAATATTTTCTGCATAATTTGCATTAAAATTAAAAAAGTCTATTAGCTCGCATGCAGAATCAATCTCTGCTTGAAAAGCATTTTTACTCTGATTAAGCATAGTTGCCGCGTTTATTGTATCCCGCCATTTACCAGCTAGGAGGGAGCCCGCTTTACGAAATATATTAGTTCTATACTCAAGATCAGTTTTGGACCATTCAGTCCAAGCATTAAGCGAGGACTCAATAGTCTGGCGTACCACTTTATCACTAGCTTTGTGGTAGGTTGCTAAAACTTTCTGGTGATCATGAGGCATTACACATTTGCCAATATCTCCCGTTTTTATTCTTTCACCATTAATAATTATTGGTATTTCTATTTTATTTGCAGATAGCTCATCATATTTTTTTTGAAGAGAGATCCTTTCTTCGGAGCCAGCTTGATAAGATTTTATGGGTTCATTTATAATATTGAATTTTTCAGTCATAATTTTTCCATGTTAATGATATTTATGTAATAAAAATAAGAATTTAGTTTAAGAAAAAGATTGTACATACAATCATGAATTTATTTATTAGTACCGGCAGCAAATTTTTTAAACTCTATTAACCCATTTTTCATTATTTCAAACGTTCCTGCGGTCACAAGTTTTTGTCGATAGTTTGCTGCTCCTGGGAATCCTTTTAAATAGTTTGACAAATGTTTTCTCATAAGGTTCATCCCAATAGATTGTCCACGGTTATTAATTAATAGATTAAAGTGATCATTGCAAACTTTTGCTATCTCAATCAATGATGGTGAATTAGAATATTTTTTATTATTGAAGAATTTTTCTGCTTCTCTGAAAATCCATGGATTCCCCTGTGCCGCACGTGCGATCATAACTGCATCACACTCTGTGTGATCAAGCATTCTTTTTATATCATCAACACAATAGATATCACCATTTCCAATCACTGGTATTCCAATATTTTGTTTTAAATATTTTATTAGATCCCAATTTGCTTTGCCTTTATATCTTTGTTTTGTAGTTCTCGGGTGAAGTGTAATTGCCTTTATTCCAATATTTTGTAATCGTTCTCCAACTTCAGGTATGATAATACTATCGTTATCCCAGCCTGCTCTCATTTTTACAGTAACAGGAATATTTGGTACTGCTTCTATAACGGCAATAGTGATATCATCCATTAGGCATAAATCTTTAAGTGCAGCTGAACCACCGCCTTTTTTTGTTACCTTCGGTACTGGGCAACCATAGTTAATATCTATTATGTCAGGACTAAATTTTTTATCAATAAATGATGCAGCTTGGCTCATTGTACTCGGGTCATTACCAAATATCTGGATTCCGATTGGTCTTTCTTCATCTGAAAATTTAATCATTTCGATTGTACGGGTGTTTTCACGAATTATNCCATCAGCNGATACAAATTCCGAATATACTAAACCCGCNCCCATTCTTTTGCAAAGNACTCTAAATGGATAATCAGTAAAACCCGCCATTGGGGCTANTAGTACTGGGAAGTCAATTTNGATATTTCCGATTTTCATTTGTCTATTTAAAAAGAAAATGTAATTTTCNNGGCTGTTTTATTAATAATAGTCTAAATTAAAATTAAATATAAAATTCAANTGAGAGAAAAATAATGAGTAGGATCTGTGATGTGACGGGTAAAAAGCCAATGTTTGGCAATAATGTTAGCCACGCACATAATAAATCTCGCCGCAGATTTAATATTAANCTTCAAAAAAAACGATTTTGGTTNCCCGATGAAAACCGTTATGTAACCCTGCGTATTTCAACACGTGGTATGCGNATCATTGATAAAAAAGGTATCAGAAAAGTTATCAATGAGTTAAGAGCAAAAGGGAAAAAGATTTAATCTGATCCAAAAACTCTTTCCGATTTTTTATCATTCTTTAATATATAATTAATAATCTAACCTTCTTGTTGTTTCCTTAGAAACGCAGGNACTTCAAGTCTTTTTTCATATATAGCAGGAGATTCTTGCGTATCATCAAACACGATTCTATTTTGAGCGTCTTCATTNGATTCAACTGGGGATTCTTCTTTTTGTGCATGTAATGGTTTATTTTCGAGTTCTTGCAANTCTCTTGTTGGAATGGACTTTTCAACTTTCTTATTTATTTCTGTTTCCATATTCATAGTATTAAAGCCAGTTGAAATCACCGTTACCTGTATATTGTCTTTCATATTTGGATCGATAACAGCACCCACAATAATATTNGCTGATTCACCAGCTTCATCAAGTATAATACTCGTAGCTTCGTCAATTTCATGAAGCGTAATATTTTCTCCACCAGTAATATTGACTANAACTCCTTGGGCGCCGGCTATTGAAGCATTATCAAGCAAAGGGCTTGAAATAGCCTGTTGCGCTGCTAAAGCGGCACGTTCTTCACCCTGTGCTATACCAGTCCCCATAATTGCTTCACCCATATTTTTCATAATTGTTTCTACATCAGCAAAGTCTAAATTGATCATACCGTGGACATTAATTAGATCTGATATTCCTTTTGCTGCTTGATGCAATATGCCGTCAGCCATTTGAAAAGCTTCGGGTAGAGTTGTAGACTTATCAACAACCGATAAAAGTTTTTGATTTGGGATAGCAATTAAAGTATCNCAAGATTTTTTCATCTCTGCTATTCCTTCTAAAGCTCTGTTATATCTTTTTGGTCCTTCAAATTTGAAAGGAATTGTCACAATCCCAACAGTTAGAATGCCTAATTCTCTAGAAATTTGAGCTACCACAGGAGCTGCACCGGTACCTGTACCGCCACCCATTCCGCCGGTAATAAATGCCATATCTGCGCCTTCTAGCAAATTGTATATTACTTCACTATCAGCCTCAACTGCGTTTTTCCCAACATNTGAATTTGCGCCTGCGCCNAGTCCCTTTGTTAAGTTTTTACCAATCTGTATCTTATNCTCAGCCGGATTATTTTCTAGATCTTGTGCATCAGTATTTATTGCAATGAAATCTACTCCTTGCATCCCAGATGTAATCATGCGGTTGACNGCATTACCTCCTGCTCCACCGACACCAACTACTTTTAGGTTTGCTTTTTGTTCTGATAAACTATCGAATTCGAATAACATATTTATTCTCCTTTGGTTTGTGGATTAAAAAAACTCTTTAATTATTTGTTTAAAATATTCTATCCAAGATATAATGGTGCTATCTAATGTTTTATNTTCATTAGAATGATACGGCCACAATAACAATCCTAATAATGTTGAATCAATTGGTCTATCAGCGAAATCTTTATTNCCTTGAATATTTACTGTCGGCTTGCCGAGCCGTATTGGCATCTTTAACAATTCTTTTGCGAGAGGAACTATATTNCTAAGTTGCGATCCACCACCAGTTAACACCGCACCATAGGTTAGAGAATTATTAATTCCAGATCGATTAATCTCATTTTGAGCAAGCTGGAATATTTCCTCCATCCTTGCTTCAACATATGTAGATAACTCATGTTCAGATATTTTATTAGTACTATTACATATATTATCGGAAGGAATTTCAATATCTAGTTTTGAAGAAGAAAGNGAGGCCTTAGCAGATGCATAATTAATTTTAATTTTTTCTGCCTCTTCAATGCTAATTCTAAGCATCACAGCTATATCATTTGTGATGCTCGCTGAACCAATAGGAATGACTGCTGAGTGACGAATTGCGCCATTATTATAGATAGCCACTCCTGTTGTGGTTGAGCCTATATCAATTAAAGATACACCGAGTTTAGTTTCATCTTTAGTTAGAGTTGAAGCAGCGGCTGCAAGTGGTTTAAAGACTAATCCATTAATTTTTATTCCAACTTCTTCAGCTGATTCAACTAAATTTTTCATTGCTGTTGTGGCTGCAGTAACTAGATGAACGTGCCCCTCTAATCTTCTTCCAGACAACCCTATTGGATTATCAATTTGTTCTAGTGTGTCAACAATAAACTCTTGAGGAATAGTATGTAAAATATCTTTATCTGGAGGGAGGGCAATTCCTTGCGTGAGTTCTAAGACATGATTTATATCTTTTTGAGTAATNGAATTATTTTCTATAGCTCCATTAGTGTTATTTCTATTTAATGCCACCGCCCCTTGAGTATTTATGCCCCTAACATGGTCTCCGGTTAGTGACATATATGCGCTATTAATTTTTTTNCCTGCCATTATCTCTGCTTCATTTACTGCTGTTTCTAATTGTTCGATCAACTGGTTTCTATTTGTGATAGATCCGTTTTTAAAACTTTCTTTTACTGAACATTTTCCAATTCCTAATAATTTTATTCTTGAATTTTCTGGAATCAAAGAACCTATNGCGCAATAAATATTTTCAGAACCGATATCTATACCGGCAACCAATTTATTNTCAATCCCGTTAATGTTTTGCATTGCTACTCTTTGACAATTACTTGATTATTATATCTCATATCNAGATATGCATAATCAGTAATTTCCTTTTTATTTTTTAATGTTTCTTCAAATCTTTTTAATAGCTCTATCTTATANAGTGTATTCTCATTTCCTAACATTATTTTTGTTGGGTATTCGGCTAGGATCAATATAATCTCATCGTCATTTTCTAATGTAATCTCTGATATATTATGATATAAATCAGGATACCTTTCNTTAAGTGCTTTGAGCCAAGAAATTGTATCTTTTATTTTTACAGATAATGCTTGTTTTCCAATAGGATAAAGTCCAGGATCAGTATTGTACCTAGATAATATCGGNATGTTATAATTATTGATATTTTCAATATTTGGCAAAATAAAACAGTCCTTATCTAACATTATCATTGGACCATTATTTACTATTGCAAATGGAGCTCGTTCGCTAATCTCAATAATTATTTTATCAGGATACCTGTAGCTTAGTCTAGCTGCCTCAATATATGGATGTTTATAAAGCTCGTCTAGAATCTTATTTGGTTCTAGTTTAGCATTTCCTACTTCTATACTATTTATCAAATAATCTGTATAATACGTATGACTTAATATTGATGTGCCATTAATTAATAAAGTTGGTTTATTAAAGGTATATTTTTGTTCGGCCCAAAAGAATGATAACCATAATACAAAAAATATAGAGAATAAGGTAAGAACTCGAACAAGTGCAATTTTTAGTTTGTTAATATGTTTCTTTTTAGTTGACATCTGGATATAGTTCTGATTTATTGAATCCTATTGTTTTTATTTCTAGTTCAAGCATTATTCCAAATTTTTCATAAATTGTTTTTCTACTTAATCTTATAAGACNAGCNATATCTGCTGCTTTTGCACTTCCATGATTAATAAAGAAATTTGCGTGATGCTCAGATATTTCTGCATTTCCACAGCGAGTTCCTTTTAAACCAACCTTATCTATTAGAAAACCGGCGGCAAGTTTGCTATGTGGATTTTTAAATACGCTACCTGCTGACCTAAATTTCAGTGGTTGGCTATTTATTCTACCTTTACTAGCGATAAGTTTTTTACTTCTTATATCTTTCTCACTAGATGTGNTTAATTTGAAAGTCGCTGACAATATAAATTCTGTTGATTTAAAAGATGAATATCTATAATTAAAGTTTATATCATTTGGATATAATGTTTTTATTATACCACTACTAGAGATCACATCTACAGAAACTAAATAATTAGATATTTCTGAACCAAATGCTCCTGCGTTCATTATTAACGCACCACCAAGAGTGCCTGGTACGCCCACAAGCGTCTCTAAGCCAGTTAATCTATGTGTTACCGCCTTTTTCACAATCTTTCCGAGCATGACTCCAGATTCAGCAATTATTATGTTTTTATCGATATTTAAAGATTTAAGAGCCTTGGCTGGCGTTATTACGAATGAACTAATATTTTTATCATTTACCAGAAGATTAGATCCTGATCCAACAAAATAAAGTTTAGCCTTATGTTTATTTATCAATTTTATTATACGTATTAAGTCAGATCGATCGTATGGTCTAATATATGCTAAGACTTTACCTCCTATACCATAAGACGTGTGCTGAGACATCGGTTCATTCTCTAAAATAATGCCTTTTGTGATTTTTTTTATCTCCGATATAATCATTAGTATTTTAGATACTATCTTCACTTTTTAGGTGTTCATTATATTTATCGCTATATCTCCAGATATTTCCTGCACCCATTGTAATTACCATATCACCGGGTTTAATGATGGTATCTAATAGTTGATTTAGATTTTCTAGATCATTAAGGTAATAAGTATTATTATGCCCAAGAAGTTTTAGTTCATCAATTATCAATTTCGCGCTTACACCTCTTATGGGTTTTTCTCTGGCAGGGTATATATCTGTTATAATAATTTCATCTGAATCGAAGAGCGATTTTGCAAATTCTTTAAAAAAATATTTTGTTCTACTAAAAAGATGTGGTTGAAAGACTGAAACTATTTTTTTATTCCATCCATTTTTTGCAGCCATAATTGTAGCGTTTACCTCAGTAGGATGGTGAGCATAATCATCAACAACAAACACATCACGATTATTTTTCTTTTCTTCAAACCTTCTTCTTACACCTTTGTAACTATTTATGCCAATTTTCAACTGTTTTAATGGTATGTCAATTTCTATCCCTAGTGCTATTGCAGCTAGAGAATTCAATACATTATGCTTACCGGGTACATTAATATTTATTCTTCCTAGATTCTTCTGCTTATGAAATAGATTATATTCTGATTTGTTTTTATTGTAATTAATATTTTTTGCGCAATAATCAGCGTTATCAGACAACCCATATGTTACTACGGGTTTTTTAATCTTAGGCATTATGTTCATCAAAGATTCAGAATCAGCACAGAGTATCACTTCCCCATAAAATGGAACTGATTTACAAAATTGCAAAAAGGCATTTTCAAGATCATCTAGGTCCTCGTAGCAGTCAGTGTGTTCCATTTCTAGATTTGTCACTAGAGCAATAGTTGGATTTAAAGCTAAAAAGCTTCTGTCGAATTCGTCTGCTTCAACCACTATCGTATTTCCTAGCCCAAGTTTTACATTTGTATTAAGATTGCTCACCAATCCACCTACAACCAAAGTTGGGTCATGCCCGGCTTTTTCAAGCACGATACCAATCATGGAAGATGTAGTTGTTTTTCCATGCGTACCACCAACAGCAATACTCGTTTGCTTAAGACTAATTAACTCCCCAAGCATTTCAGCGCGCCTAATTACAGGTATAGATTTACTAATTGCTGTAATAATTTCAGGATTATCAGATGGGACTGCACTTGAATAAACGACCGCATCAGCGCTATTAATATTCTTTGAATGATGCCCTATTGAAATTTTGATTCCGATTGATTCTAATCTTTTTACATTTTCTGAATGATTTATATCAGATCCAGTGATATGAAACCCAAGGTTCATTAGAAGTTCTGCAATACCACTCATTCCGATACCGCCAATTCCTACAAAGTGGATACAGTTAACTTTTTTAAACATTAGAGTTTATTTTCATTATATGATCAACTATTATTTTTGTAGCATTAGGTTTACCCAAAGTTTTTGAAGCGGATGACATTTCATCTAACTTTACTTTATTATTTACCAAGTGGTTAATTTTATTAAATAAATTGTCATGATTTAGATCTTTCTCCTCAAAAAGAATCGATGCGCCAGTATCGTATAATATTTTAGCATTCTTTAATTGGTGATTTCCAGCAGCCGCTGCAAATGGTATTAATATACTAGGTTTACCACATGCTGTAACCTCTGACAGGGTTAGAGCACCGCTTCTGCATACAACTAAATCAGATAGTGCATAAGCACTTGCCATATCATTTATAAATGGTGTCACTTTGATAGAGTCGCTCATATATTTTTTATAATTATTGTACTCGTTATCACCGGTTTGCCATAAAATCTGAACTGAAATGCCATTAAATCTATTTATGATTTTTTCCATTGATTTATTTAAAAAGGCTGAGCCCTGACTACCACCAAAAACAAACACTGTTTTTTTGCGTTCATCTAGATTGTACTCTTTCAAGGCTAATGATTTTTCCCCTAAAACAATATTATTTCTTATTGGATTCCCTGTTAAAACAATTTTACGTTTTAAACTTTTGTCATTAATTTTAAATGCAATACAAATCAAACTTGCTTTATTAGCGAACCATCTGGTTGTTATACCCGGGAAAGAATTTTGTTCTTGAAGAATAATTGGGATTGAAGTTTTTTGCATAGTAGCCATTAACAGGGGAAGAGCACTAGCATATCCTCCGGTGCCAATAACTAATTCAGGCNTAAAATCCTTAAAGAGTGTTCTNATTTTTAATAATGAGGAAATAATTCTGAAAGGAAGTACGAGATTTTTTATAAGACTATCATAACTAAAACCCCGTTGCAAACCTCTTATTGGCAAAAGAGTATGCAATAAATCTTTTACTGGAAACACTTTTGCTTCTAGGCCGAAGTCTGATCCAATAAAATGTATCTGAGCTTGAGGAATACGTTCTTTTATCTCTTCACCAATTGCAATAGCTGGAAATAAGTGCCCGCCTGTTCCACCACCAGCTATTATTATATTATAATTATCCAAAATTAAGATTACTCCAGTTTTGGCCACTACCAATACTGCGTTTTGCTTGACTTATATTTAGTAGAATTCCAACCATTATCATGTTAATAAGCATGCCAGACCCGCCATAGCTAATCATAGGCATGGGCAAACCAGTAACAGGAAATAGCCCTGTAGCCACTGCAGCATTTACAAAGGCATATAGAACTATATTTGTGCATATTCCTATTGCTAGAAAAATTCCAAATGGATCTGTGCATTTTTGAGAGATCTTTATTCCTCTGTAAAAAATAAATAAAAATGCAATCAATAGGGGCAATGTCCCCATTAAAAGTCCGAGTTCTTCTCCAATAATTGAAAATATAAAATCAGTGTGAGGGGTAGGAAGGAGGTGATTTTTTTCTGTGCTATTTCCAAGGCCTACACCAAAAACCCCCCCATTTCCTAAACTTAGTAATGCT
>PAVC01000051.1 GCA_002713885.1 Fidelibacterota bacterium | reverse complement strand
CAGATTATTTGAAATGGTTTCTACAGCTGAATGAACAAAGCTCATATCTGTCGCTTTATTTACTCCCATAGGCGTACCAACTGCGATGACGACTACCTCTGATTGCATTATTGAATCTTCTACGTTTGAGCTAAAAAACAAGCGATTGTCTGATATATTTCGTTTAATTATTTCTTCTAATCCTGGTTCATATATAGGGATAATTCCAGAATTAAGCTTTTCTATCTTATTTTTATCAATATCTGTACAAATAACCCTATTCCCAAATTCAGACATACCTGCACCTGTAACTAAGCCAACATAACCAGTTCCAATAATTGTTATATTCTTCATAATTAGTTATTTAATTAATACTATCATAATTTGTTCCGAAAAATTACATCAACCCCATTCTTCTTCTCAACAACCATTCAATAGTAAGTATTAATAANATTATCGAAATGAATAAATAGTTATGTCTAATTATATACGTTGCAATATAATTTTCTTTTTTGTTTACAATATTGATTTCATCAAGCAAAGATTCGTAATCCATCCAATAATTAAATGTGCCNCCTGAAGATCTAGAAATATTTATTAATTTTTCTTTATTTAAGAATATTCTATTTAGCTCTATATGACTTTCTTGAACTTCAAAAGTACCGTTGCTCACCTCATAACTATCTATGCCTTTATTTATATTCACTATATATTTTATTTTTCCGGGCTTTGGAGCCCAAAAGCGTGATTTATATTCATTTTTGTTTATATCCAAAAATAATGGTTTAGATCCAATAAATTTATCATTATAGTATAGTTCAACAGTNCCTTCATGAATAATATCATCATTATAATTCAAAGATCGACCTGATAACAAAACCTCCTCACCTTGTTGATAAGAATTTTTATTTGTTCGAAAAACATATTCCTGGCTTCCACTTTTTTTCATTAACCAATTGAATATTTTGTTTAATGAATTATCTAAAACAAAAGAATTATTAGTATTTAATAATTTATATTTAATAGAAGCTATATCAATTGAATTCCAAATCGCGTATCTAATTGATTTCTTCTCGCCTAAAATAAGTAATGGATTAGGCCTATCAACTCCAATATATTCAGCAAAATTAGTATTCTTATCATTTACTTGTTTACCTAGATAAAAAGCAGGATTTTGTTGAGGCATTGAACTAACATCATTATCTAGCCATTTTGAGTCATTGAAAGAAAAATTATTTAACCATTGACTAGTGAATTCCCATTTATATTGATTTTGATCATTAGAAATTAATTCTTTGGCTTCTATATCAATTATTTTTAAGTAATTATTAATTGAATTAATATCAATTTCAGGACCAGGTATAATNAAAAAACTAGAATTATGTGAAATTAACTTTTTAGTAAAGATTCTTACCAGGGANNCCCATTTTTCAGAATTAGGTTTTATTGGATTATTATCAAAAATGATCACCTCGTATTTTTTTTTCCAAAATTCTTTTATCTGTGGACTAAACTTATCATTTATATAAACAAAATGATCAATATTATTATTTGATCTAGATAAATGATCTTTTAATAATCTAGTATTATAATTTGGTGCGCCAGTAATAAGAGCAACATTATATCGATCCTTCATTACATGCATAATAATCTTCTGTTGATTATTTTGTATATTTATTTCATCAGATAGGGCACTACATTTTATTAAATAAGAATTTTTTCCTATTTTATTTGGCTTAATCTGAAATCGTACATTTTCTAGTGATTCTTTACCAGAAATTTTTATTATTTTCGATCCAATTAATTTATTATTCTCATCAAACAGTGTAACATTTACTCGCTCTTTCAAATTCCCTACACTTGTTATTGTAGCATCTATATTAACCTCTTTCCCTTTCACACTTATTGNNGGGATATCTACNGATTGTATTGATACATCTAGCATAGGTATGGTATCACCGATNCCNACAATATGTATTGGNAATTTATTATAAGTAGAANATTTAGATAATAATGGACCTTGATTAATTTGACCATCAGTGAAAATGATTGCACCTGCAATATTATTTTCGTAGCCAATATTTAAATTTTCGAAAACTAANCCAATATTTGTGGAATTTGCATCAGTTTTTATTTTTGTGATATCTAATAATTTATCTAGCTGAGATCCAAAGGAATAGATTTCAAAATCTATATTTTTCCTTTTTATTCTTTGAATAAAANTAGATATACCTTTGACGTAAGAAGTATATGATGGTTGTTTGTAATAATTCAAACTCAAAGATTTATCAATAAAAATGTGCCATGGAAGAAATTTATTTTTTTCTTTATTTATAATTACTTTTGGATTAAATAATAATATTAAAAGAAAACTAATTAGAATAATTCTAATAATAATTAAATAATTGTAACCAGGTTGTTTAATAAAAAATTTATATGAAAAAAATAAAACCGGTATCGAGAAAAATATTACTAGATAGATAATAATATATGAGGGGTCTACAGATAAGTTCAATTTNATTCTAGCTGAAAATTAGGAATAATACCAAAATCTAAACGTGATTGACTGCCTAGATTAAATTTTATCTCACCTAAAAAACTAATCATTGCAGCATTATCAGTACAATAANTCATATCAGGAAATATTATTTTATTTTTTGGAAAAGTTTTTTTTATTTGATTTCTTAATACTGAATTCTTTGCAACCCCNCCAGCTATAGTAACTATATTTATTCCAGTCTGAACGATAGCTAGCTCTATCTTGTTTATTAAACAATCAATTATTGCTTGTTGATAGCTAGCTGCCACATCTGCAATACTATATTTTTTTGATTCACTAAATGAATCCATAAAGTATAATAATGATGTTTTAACTCCACTAAAACTAAATTCTATTTTATTACTTTTAATTAATGCCCTTGGGAATTTAATAAGTTTAGGATTGCCATCTATTGCACATTCTTCAATCTCAGGTCCTCCGGGATAACCTAAGCCCATAATTCTCGCTCCTTTATCGAAAGCTTCACCAGCAGCATCATCTCTTGTTTCACCTAACAGAACATAATCATCTAATTTATTAATTGACCATACCTGAGTGTGCCCACCTGACACTAGTAAACACAAAAATGGAAAATTAATATTAGATTTATCTAATAGATTAGCCATAATATGAGCTTCTAAATGATTTATTGAAATAATTTTGACTCTCAAACCTAGGGCTAATCCTTTTGCAAAACTCACCCCAGTTAATAATGACCCGGCTAATCCAGGGCCATTAGTCACAGCAATACCTTCAATATCATCTATTTTAATCGATGCATCTTTAATAGCCTTAATAGCAATATTATTAAGTNATCTTTCATGTTCTCTAGAGGCTATTTCTGGCACTACTCCTCCAAATTCAGAATGAACTGTTTGTGAACTGATTATATTGGATAGTATTTCACCATCTTTACAAATTGAAACAGCAGTTTCATCACATGAGGTTTCTATCCCAAGAACTATCATTTTGATTCTCTTGCAACGCCTAATTCAATTGTTCGAGGAGATAGATCTCTCCAATCTAATATATCAAATGGGAATGAGACTTGAGGTTCATAAAAGTTTTGGTTTATAGACCATGAATTAAAATCGACCTTAACTAATATATCATTTGATTTTATTTTAGATATTTGAATAGCTCCACCAATTACAGTTAGAGACACAGTCTGAGGCGATGGGAATACTCTTATACCTTTTACTTTATTTATAACTTTTACTGGTATATCAACAATTATTCTTTCACTAATTTGTTGTATATCTAAATAACACTGAACCTCAGTATGAGAACAATTAATTAACCTATTAGGTAAAATAAGATTAAGACCGCTATTAAAAGCATCTGATAAGTTTGTCAGTGTATCTTTAATCGTATTTATATTATTTATCCTGTCTAATTCAGCTTTTGGGCCAACGATGTTGACACTATCTGGATAAAATTTTATTAACCCAACTTGTGTATATCCATCTTTTAAAGATATCAAAAGATTAGAAGAAACTGGAACAGTTTTTTTCATTATTTCATCTAGACTTATTTTTATTCGATTTGGATATACGATTTCTACAAAACTTAATTTATATGAAGATGGTAATACTACTCTTCTAGGATTTTTTTNGAAATAATTATTAAGAAAAAATTCATATTCTTGAGATATACCCTCAAGATCTAATACTAGTTTAAAACCAGAATATTTTTGAAGAATAAATGCTTTAAATAAATCTCTTCCTTTACCTTTTAGCATTACAGCAGCAGAGTTTGGGACCTCTTTCAAATAGGTTTTCTGAGCGTTTAGATTTCTGGCCTCTATTGGGAAATCTATTATCATTGTATACTGNTCACCGCTAATTACAAATAACCATAATATAGTTGCTAAACTAAATGCACCTAGTGGNAAGAAAATATTATGGAAAAATGAATTAAATTGGGGAATCTTCAATATTATCCCATAATACTAGCTATTAAAGCGATAATTAATTTTAAAAGTTAATCTTTTTCAGGTGGTTGTTGTTCTTTTTCAGCATCTTTTGCATTATCTAATAATTCTTGGGGGATATCAATTTTATCACCTGTATCCATTTTTTGGTTTTTTAAATAATCTTTAACCTCATCTGAAGCTGATTGTGTATTACCGCCACCAGCCAATTCTTCTTTAAATAATATTATTTTTTTATCCTCTGGAGAAACTTTCATAACAATCCCAGAAAGATTTGCACCCACTTCATACTGGCTCGCTAATCCTCTGCGATCCTTCTTTGACATTTTNCCAAAAGGTATTATCCCTTCTACATCCATTTCAAGTTGTATGATTATNCCCTTATCTAGAACTCTTATTATCTCACCACTTACTTCTTTTCCNGATTCGAAATGATTAATTATCTCTGGCCAAGGATCATCTTGTATTTGTTTCAAACCTAAAGAGATTTTTCTATTTTCTCTAGAAACCTCTAAAACAATGACATCCATTTCTTGATCTTTTTCTAAAATATTTTTTGCATGCCTAACAANTTTTGTCCATGACAAATCTGAAATATGTATTAAACCATCNATACCTTCTTTAAGCTCAACAAAAGCACCAAATTGAGTTAGATTTTGAACCCTTCCAGAATATATTTTCCCTATTTCAAATTCTTTTTCAATTTTATCCCATGGATCAGGTGTTAATTGTTTAACGCCTAAACTTATTTTTCTTTCTTCTGAATCTATCGAAATAACTTTAGCCTCAATTTTATCACCCATCGAATATTCTTCTGATGGGTTTTTGATATGTCGTGTCCAAGATATTTCCGAAACATGTATTAATCCTTCAACACCNGGTTCTATTTCAATAAAAGCACCATAGTTAGTTAAACTAACCACTGTTCCTTCCACGGTTACCCCGATAGGATATTTTATTTCAACCTCATCCCAAGGATGAGGGGTCAGTTGCTTTAATCCTAGTGAAACTCTTTTTCTCTCAGCATCGTATTCAATGACTTTTACAGTTATTTCATCGTTAAGCNCAATCATCTCAGAAGGATGATTTACTCGACCCCATGATANATCCGTTATATGCAGTAANCCATCAATACCACCTAAGTCAACAAATACTCCAAAATCAGTTATATTTTTTACTCTACCGTCCATAATTGAGCCAATCTCTATTTCTTGGAATAGGGCTTCTCTTTGTTCTAGTAAGCTTTCTTCNATAATCAATTTATGAGATACNACGATATTTTTTCTAGCTTCATTTAATTTAACTATCCTTAAATCAATCTCTTTATCTAAATAAAGATCAAAGTCTGTTATTGGTCTAACATCTAATTGGGATCCAGGCAAGAAAGCTTGTACCACACCTAAATCAACGATCATACCTCCTTTAATCCTTCTAATAATTNTTCCAGTAATTACTTCTTCATTATCATACGCTTCGCGAAGATTTTGCCAACGAAGCATAAAATCAGCTTTCTCTTTTGATAAAATAGTATTACCACTTGAATCCTCTAGATATTCTAAATATACCTCCACCTGATCGCCAATTGCCGGCAAACTTTCATCTGTAAATTCACTCCTGTCAATTATACCTTCAGATTTAAAACCAATATCAATAAGCACATCTCTCTCATTCATGCCAACAACACGACCTTTAATTAATTGATGCTCTGAAATATCAACCAAGGTATTTGTATATGCTTTATCTATATCTTCAGCATTTATTGTTTCATCTATTTTTGATTCAATCTCTTCTATTGGAACAGTTTTTATATCATTAAAAAGCTCAGGGTTTAAGTAATCTTTTATTTCTTTTTCTATATCAGCAGACGCTTCAATTACGCTGGTATCTTCTTCAATGATATCTGAATTATCTACCCCTTCAACTGAATTATTTTCTATTTCTTTATATAACATTAATCTAATGTCCTTTTTTGTTTACTATGTTTACGATTTTATCAATTACCTTATTGATGCCTAAGTTACTTGTGTCAATAATAATTGCATTTTCAGATTTTATTAGTGGTGAGTGTTTCCTAGTTGAATCTTTATAATCACGTTTAATTATATCTCTTGTAACATTATCTATTGATTTTTGTTCACCCATTTTCTTTAAATCATTTTGACGACGNTTTGCTCTAACTTTTTCATCTGCTATCAAAAAAAATTTAAAATCTGCATCTGGAAATACTACAGTACCAATATCTCTACCTTCGAGTATACAATCATTTTTTTTTGCCATTTTTCTTTGAATTAAAACCATAGAGTCTCTTACACTTTTCAAAGCACTNACTTCACTAACATTTTCAGTAACCTTGCTTGAACGTATCTCTTTACTGATATTGCGACCATCTAAGTTTAATATGACACCAGATTTAGTTTCAGAAAGTTTTAATTTTATTTGTTTTAGATAATTATCTAATTCTGAAGAATCTTCGAACTTGATATCATTTTCTATTAAACCAAAAGTAACCGCTCTATACATTGCTCCAGTATCTAAATAGGTTATACCTAAACATTTTGCAACACCAATTGCGGTTGTGCTCTTACCAGAAGCAGCTGGACCATCAATAGCAATTATCATATCATCTAACTCTCAATAAGCCGGCGAAGTTACAAGAAATAAAAATGATAGGCAAAAATGAATAAAAATAATCAATCGGATGANATTTCAATTTTTAATTGCTTAATTTCGTTTTCATNAAGTAATCTAAATTCACTTTCTTTTAATCCGTTAAGACNAACACCTCCAAAACTAACTCTATGTAATTTATACAACTTGATTTTTAACCTTCTAAATATTCTCCTTATTTCTCTTTTTTTACCCTGCCTAAGAACTAGCCTAACGTGGCATCTNCCTTTAATCATTTTTTGTTTAACCACTTTAGCTTTTCCAATTTCTCCTTCACCTATATTTAGCCCTCTAGTTATTCGTTTTATTTTTTCAGAATCAATAACCCTATCAATAACAATATCATATTCTCTAATAATTNGATTTTTTGGATGAGTTAAAAAATAATGTAGATCGCCATCATTTGTGAGCAATAACAAACCAGTAGTATCTTTATCTAATCTTCCCACCGGAACTAGTCTTTTTTTATAGTGAATATAGTCCATTACAGTTTTTCGATTGTAAGGATCACGGATTGAGGTTATTACATTTTTAGGTTTATTAAATACAATAACTATTTTTTCTTTATCAATTTGCAACAATTTCCCATCATACCTTATTTTATCAAAATCATTCACGTCATAGGCGGGATCTAGAATAATTTCATTATTAACAGTTGTTGTGGCCATCTTAATTAACTCATCTGATTTNCTTCTAGAAGCAATTCCTGATTTAGCGAGGTATTTATTTAATCTCATAAACTAATACCTAATTATCTTTGGTTTCATCTTCTTTCATTTCTTCACTCTCAAATACCGCAATCTGCTCACCAAGACTTGGATCAGAATCTATTAACTCTGACACCTCTTTTAGTTTCGGCATATCTGAAAGACGGTTTAAGCCAAAATGATCTAAAAACCTTTTCGTAGTAGAATATAATAAAGGCCTACCNGGGCCATCTGCTCTACCTTTAATCATAATTAAATTTCTTGTNAACAATGTTTTTATAACACCCGATGAGTCTACCCCCCTNATAGCCTCAATATCATATCTGCCAATTGGTTGTTTATATGCGATNATAGCTAAAGTGTCTAAAGCTGCACTCGACAATGTAAGTTTATTAGATTTTCCAAGAAGGCGNCGAATCCAAATATCGTAATTTGGATTTGTAACTAGTTGGAATCCACCAGCAATACTATTGATTGAATACGGTCTTTCATTTGCTAAATAGAAGTCATTTAGTCTTTTCACTGACTCTTTTAAACTTGGTACAGAACTATCAAAAACTTGATTCAACTGAGCTTGATTTATTGGCGTTGCATTTGCAAATAATAGAGCCTCAATTATTTGATCTGATTCTTTTTTTTTCATTAGCTTTGTTTGGAAACAATGTTTTGTAGCTCAAGATCACCAAAAACTTCATTTTGAGTAAGTCGACATATTCCCTCTCTAACCAAATCCAATATTGCTAAAAACGTAACAACAATTTCCATTCTACTTTCTAGTTTATCTAATATTGTAGAAAAATTTAACCTACCATCACCATCAAAATATTTAAAAATAAACTCTTTCTGCTGTTCTAGTTTTATTGGTTCTCTACTTAGCTCAAACTGAGATACGACCGGCATATTATCCATAGCAGATTTAAAAAATGTTGCTAAATCAAATAATGTTACATCNAAAATAATATTCTCTTCAATGTCCGATTCATCTATTTGCATTATTGGCTCAAGCTGTCTAGAAAATTTTTGGTCTCTTTCACCTGATAAGTTTNTTAACAGCTCTGCTGCATTTTTGAATCGTTTATACTCAACTAATTGTTGNACTAATTCTGTTCTAGGGTCTATAATTTCTCCATCATCATCAATCTCTGGACGAGGAAGTAATAATTTCGCTTTTATACGCATTAAAGTAGAGGCCATTACAATAAAATCACCTGCAANATGTAGATGCATCCTCTCCCATTGTTCTACAGTATCAACAAATTCTTTAGTGATTTTTGNGATTGGTATATCATATATATCAAGCTCATCACGTCGAATAAAATAAAGTAAAAGATCTATTGGCCCTTCAAAATTATGTAGCTGTATCTTATACATTTAATATGCTATACCCATAGCTTTGCGAATCTTATCAATATACTCATTTGCAACTACATTAGCTTTTTCTCTCCCTTTTTCAAGAGCTTGATATACATCATCAAGATTATTTAATAAATNTTCTCTTTTCTTTNTNTAAGGGCTGAAATGATTAAAAATCCTTTCAAGTAGTTCCTTCTTAATATCACCATACCTTAGACCAGGTGTGTCNTAGCGATCACTTAGTATTTTCTTTTCATCATTGTTTAAAAACAATGAATATAATTTATATAAGGGAGTATTTTTATCTTTTGGTTCATCAATCCCTGCAGAATCAGTCACTATAGACATCACTATTTTCTTTAATTCACCATCATTCGTAAAAATAGGTATTGTATTCCCATAAGATTTACTCATTTTTTGCCCGTCTACTCCGGGTACTAACATCGTTTCTTCCTTAATATCTGGCTCTGGAACCACCAAAATCTCTCCATATATATTGTTAAACCTGATTGCAATATCTCTTGTTATTTCTAAATGTTGCTTTTGGTCCTTTCCAACAGGAACTATATCACTACCATAAAGTAAAATATCAGCCGCCATAAGTATCGGNTATGAAAATAATCCCATATGTGGTGTATGTCCTTTATCAATTTTATCTTTATATGACGTTGACCTTTCCATTAGNCCTATACTAGTCAAATTTGATAGTAGCCATGTTAGTTCAGAAACTTGTGGAATATCTGCTTGAACCCAAAAGGTAGATTTANCTGGGTCCATACCTAGTGCAAGAAAATCTATTGCAGCATTGATAGTATTATTTTTTAATACATTCTTGTCCTGTATAGTAGTTAAAGCATGATANTTAACTATACAACAAAATAAATCGCTATTATTTTGATATTCTATCATCCTTGACATCATACCAAAATAATTACCAAGATGTAACACCCCNGTGGGTTGTATGCCGCTAAGAACTCTAGACTTTTTCTTATCGNTCATTGTTCTAACCAAGTGGTTCCATAAATAGATAAGGTCTCCAATCAATCTGTCTTTCTTTAACATAACGTTGAAAATAATGAATTCGATTGGGCCGCTTTGGTTTTTTTGCTAAAGGCATGCCAGCTTCTTCAGAGTTTCGTTCTCCTTTAGTTTGATTACACTCTTTACAAGCCGCAACTAAATTTTCCCAAGTATCTTGTCCTCCTCTAAACTTAGGTATCACAT
Source organism: Fidelibacterota bacterium (assembly GCA_002713885.1). GTDB lineage: Bacteria > Fidelibacterota > Marinisomatia > Marinisomatales > UBA1611 > TMED80. The sequence goes on along the minus strand of PAVC01000051.1, from coordinate 9,040 downwards.
GATCTACCGTAAGAGATTTATTCTGCTTACCGCAGTATTGACAAGTATAGTTGTCCCTGACTAAAATATTCTTTCTGCTTATTTCAACCGCCATACTATTGTTCTTTATATATGTCTTTATTTTTATAANACTTGGNAGTTCTAATACNGTGGATGGNCTATGAACCTTTTCACCATAATTTGATAAAACATCTATCTTGTTTAAGAAATATAATGTAATCGCACGCTTTGCTGTGCAAACAGTCATAGGAGAGTAATTTGCATTTAATACTAATACAGCACTATTCAGTAGATTCTCATTAGAAAATTTCGTTTTCATGTATTTAAATTTAATTCAACTGAACAAGTATGCATGTACATATCTGCTAGTCTATTGTTATAAATTTTCTCATGATCTGAAAATGTTTCTTCTTTAACCCAGCCTTGACAATGAATAAGACTAAGTCCTCCTGTTGAAATCCCCACGTGTGATATTTTACCCTTTTCTCCAAAAAAATGTAAATCACCAGGTTTACTTAAATTACCATCGATTTTTTTATCTATAAAAAAATTTGACTGCTGCCAAGAATCTCTTGGTAATAAAATCCCAGCAGAGAGATAAATAGTTTGGACAAATCCTGAGCAATCAAACCCTAAAGATGTTTTGCCTCCCCATCTGTATGTACAACCAGTGAGTTTTCTTGCATTTATTATTATATTACTAGGCTTAGGCGGTTCATCAAGTTTCACCGGTGACTTATCTTTAAATTTATACTCAGCACCATTTACCGTAAAATATCGATTATTTTTTAATATCAATCGGGTACCAAAAGGAATAGAAGATAATTCAACAGCCATATGATCTGATAAGAATGGCGCTTTTTGAATAGTACCATAAAAAAAATTTATCCAACTTTCATATCCATCATCCTGTTTTATGAATAACCAATCGCCATTTAGATCAATTATCTCTACAGTTTCACCTGAAACAGCCTCAGTGACTTTTGACGAGGTAAAACTAGGCTCCAAATAGCAGGGAGCGACTAAGGCTCTAATTACAAATAGATTCTCAGATCCAGGCATAAGATAAAATTAGTTGTTTCTTCGCTTACAAAAAACGTTATAGATAAATAATTCTATATATTTCAGTGTTTATTAATGATATTTTATTTTTAATTTTAGTGACTATAAATCTTCTTTTTGTAAACGGGAAGTTCATTAGAATCAGACACAGCCCCATCGCTACTGTAATTGTAGAATACTGGTTTAATATTAGCGATCTTTGTTTCGTACTAAGAGAAGGGAAACTATTTTGCTACTACATAAGTCAGGAGGCCTGTGCAAGAAGAAACAAACAAATACGCTTTCGGGAGAAAAGTTATGAAAAACATAAACACATTAATTTTATCTCATATAGTTAACAAAATCTTGCCCATGTTATTTTATCCAATTTTAATTAGTGTGTTATTTATTTTTATCAGCTGTGACAATAGCATAAACAAATCGCCAGAAATTACTTCTCGCCTATTATTTATCGCTAGTGAAGGAAACTTTGGCCAGGGAAATGGATCTATATCCGTATTTAAAGATGAAAAAAAAATTCAGTCAATAGATAATATTGGAGATGTTGTACAATCCATTTTAGTGTACGACGATATGCTATTTGTTATCATAAACGGCAGCAGTGAAATAAAAAGATATACCATATCTGAATCCGGGCTTGTTTTGCCTGGAATCACGGTCTCAACACAAAACTCTGCTCCAAGAGAAATGGTTGTTTTTAACGATAAGCTATATTTCACAAACTGGATTACAAAAGACATAAAAGTTTTAAACTTATATACTTATGATATTGAAAATCAGATAGTGCTAGATGGTTTACCAGAAGATATAATTTCAGATGAGTCATTTTTATATGTTTGCATATCTAATCTCGAGATCTATGACCAAGGAAATGGCTCAAGTGTAGTTAAAATAAACCCCGAGACCAATCAGGTTGTTGAAACATATGAAGTTGGCAAAGGACCTCAGCACATGGTTATAGAAAATAATAACTTATGGGTCTCAAGAACATATTATAGTGAAGACTGGGGTCAAACCTATTTTGGAACAACGCATATTGATCTTTTAACCAATGAAATAGTAAAAAAGGAATATAGTTCTGGAATAGTATGCGGAGGCAATGTGATGTCCCTTAACAATCAAGTCTATCGAACTTACGATGGTGGAATCGCACCAATTGATGAGAGCAACCTCAATATTAGATCTTCATCAAGGATTGGAGATTACGGAGCATCAAACTTGTACTCTGCTGGATCTTTAGACAATTATGTCTATTTTGGGATAACTAGTGACTATCTATCGCCTGATACAGTTTATATCCATAATGAAATTGGTGAATTCGAAATGTTATATGAGGTCGGAGCTTCTCCAGGTGATTACGAAATTTGGGAAATAAATTAGTCTAGAAAGTTCCATTTAATTGATAATGATGCAAGTCTACGCATCTTAGGAAAATATGGATTAAACTGCACACTATGGTCCTGCTTATTACCACCTAAATAATCATAGATAATATTTGTTAGGTTATTCATTTCATATTTTACTTGTAAACTTTTTACACTGCATAATATAGAAAAATCTATTAGCCAAATATTTTCTAATGTTTCTTGTGAATCAATTTTTATAGGGTATTGCTCTGTCGGGCTTAAAGCATAATCACTATATCTGTTAATAAACCCACTAAATGAAAGCGATGTTTGCACTCCCATTGCTTGAGAAAATAAATTAAAGTGATTATTAAATTTTATTTTTATCCTATCTTCAATACCATCAGTAATATAATTATTGGACTTCATTTTATCATATCTAAGTAGAAAAAAATGATTCCCAACAAGCCGATACCTTATCGTTCCTGTAAACCAAATATTAGATCCATTATTTGGCAAAATTATTTCATTATTAGACGAATTTGTATTTCCTTGATAATTATTCAAATAAATATGGGCGCCTATATCTATTCTTTTATGAGACCACTCACCATCTAATATAAACTGATTTTTTTCCTCGACATAAATTGTGTCAGAGAGGCTGATATGCGATGGCCTAAATATGTGGCCGAAGCTTGATTTGAATAGATATCTTCCAACTTTATAGGACGCCTCACCATCCATAATAATATTGTTATTATTGCCTAAATCCATACTGCCTAGGTTAAAGGAGTAGTTATTATGACCTATCCCAATTTTTACTGAGCTCCAGCCAATAGACCTAAATCTGTCTGACCGCAATGATCTTTTATTAAAATCGGCAACAACTGAAAGTATATGATTATGATTTCTAATTAAATAGATCGAACCTGAAAGTTTAGTCCTCGTTAGGTAGCGAACACCCTCCGTCATCACTTTTGAATTCAAACTGTTATAGCGTTGTAAAAAATTATGACCATCAATAGTAAAATATAGACTGTCGTAATCATGCCTATATGAAATATTAGAAGATGTAATTCTAGAATCAATATATGAAGTTCCTAAACTATCCAATAATCCAAAATCTGAATTAAAATTTCCAATAGCTATGCCTATTAAATTTTTATCTCCTTTTGAGCTATAATTCCCTAGATAAGTATATTGTATCGGAATAGGCGCCCCAGGTGGTATGGTATATTGATTATATGCTCCAGCATATCTTTTCTTAAAACCATTTAATTTAGTTATTCTATGATCAGTTGAATATTCTACCCCAATATCAAGATTATCTAAATAATAATCACCTTGCACCCAATCAAAATAGGATGAGGTATAATTTGAATCAGATAGTGTTGAGTCTATATCAGGGAAAAAATAATTAGACTCAATTTGTGGACCAAAAGTGGACGGGTAGTTTGCAAAAGTCCCATCAAAGAAAAAAAGGCCTGATCTCCAATCCTCGTTCCACATCATGCTGCCATTATTAATAACATAACCCTGATGCCTTGAATAATCATATGGCATGTTTAACTTGTCTTGTGCCATAACTATTCCAATTAAAAGAAATATTATAATTCGTAACATAAAGTCCAAATATATCCACTATAATATATTTATATAATGAAGAAAATTAATTAATTGAAAGTAACACCTTGAATGAGCAATTCAGAAATATCCATTTCAACTATATCCTATAATAAAAAAGAAGATCTTAGAATACTCAATGCTTGTTTATCTAGTTGGTTTTCAGACCCAAAAATACTTCACTTTGTTCACCCTGAAATGACATACCCTTTTAAGATAGGACGCTGGATAAATCTATCATACTTAAATAAAAGCACTACATTTATTCTTAAATATAATAATTGGATTATAGGTCATCTTAGTATTAGGATAAATAAAGAATCAGAATCTGCGCACTTATTTCATTTAATTATAGATTCTGATTACCAGCGAAATGGATACGCAAAAAAATTAATAATTCATGCCGAGAAGGTTATTACAAAAAAAAATATTAATAAGATTAATATTAATGTTATGAAAAAGAATCAAATCGCAAAGAAACTATATAATAGTCTAGGCTATTTAGATATAAGTATTAATAAATCAGGTAAAATTAAAATGCTAAAAAATTTAGTATAATAAATAAACTAATTTATTTTTTTATTGGCTTTACGAATAACTGATGTACATGCCTCACAAGCTCATAGCCATGTTTTTTTACAATGTTTTCTTGAAGGATTTCAAGATCTTCATTATAAAACTCTATAATTTTTCCAGTCTCAACACATATAATATGGTCATGGTGTCCATCATCAATTTTATGCTCATATAGAGCGCGGCCGTCACCAAGTTCCATTTTTCTGACCAAGTTATTTTTTACTAGCACATCGATAGTTCTATATACAGTAGCTCTTGAGACTTTCAGATCTTTATTCTTATTTATAGCTATATATATCTCTTCAGCATCTCTATGATCTGAAGAAATTCTTATCTCGTCCCAGACCTGCTGTCTTTGTTTAGTATGTCTTAGTCCTTCAGTTTTTAGTATGTTTTTTAACTGATCTATATGATTCATATTATTAATCATTATTAAAGATTGATTCTGAAATTTTATATATTAAAATAACTGACAATCATCAGCCTATAAAAGAAATTTATATTTTTTTCAGATTGGCAAATTTTACGATTAATTTTTTCTTGGTTCCATCACTGAAAACCACACCAACCCTTTGATTTTCGCCGGTGCCACTCAAAGCCATTATCTTTCCAGCCCCGAAAATTGAATGCTCAACATTGTCACCCACTTGGAAATCATCAAAATCCGTTACAGTTCTGACCATTTGAGTTAGTCCATCTTTTTTTCGTGTTCCAGGTACAAATTTTCTCGTAACTGAAGAACTAAAACTTATTCTCTCCAAAGAATTTTCAGGAATTTCATTAATAAATCTGCTTGGTAAACCGTTAACCATTTCGACACCCATTCTCCTTCTGTTAGTAGCATATAATATATATACTCTCTCTTCTGCTCGAGTTAGTGCTACATAAAAAAGTCTCCGCTCCTCCTCCAACTCCTCTTTATCATCAATAGAGTTAAATAGAGGGAAAAGCCCCTCATCCATCCCGGCAATAAATACTACTGGAAACTCTAGGCCTTTAGATGAGTGTATAGTCATCATTGTTACCCTATTATCAGAATCATTCCAATGATCTATATCCGTTTGTAAAGACACATCTTCAAGAAATCTACTGAGGCTTGCTTTTTGATCACGGACAGAAAATTCTTCAATACTTGTTAATAACTCTGCGACATTATCAAAACGATCTTTTGCATCTGGCTCCATAGAGTTTTTAAAATATGAAAGGATACCTATCTCTTCGATTAAGCTTCTGGCTAATTCGCTTGCACTTAGTTTTTCTCTTAAATCATGATATTTTTTTATTATTTTATAAAATTTAGATAATGAATCAGCCTGTTTCCCTCTTATATCCATTCTATCAGAGTTTTTGAGCACATCAATAAATTCGATTTTATCTTTTTCTGATTGCTGAACACATTTATCTATAGTCTTTGCCCCGATTCCTCTTGCTGGGAAATTTATTATTCTCCTTAGCGAGATAGTGTCTTTAAGGTTAACAACTAGCCTAAGATAGGCTAATACATTTTTTACTTCTTTCCGTTGATAAAAACGAATGCTACCAACAATATTATATGGTATTCCTTGCCTAATAAAACTTTCTTCAAGTGCTCTAGATTGTGCATTTGTTCTATATAATACAGAAAAATTATTGAATGTTCTTTTATTAAGTTTTATCTCTTTTTCAATCGATGATACAATAGCACTAGCCTCTTCTTGTTCATCATTAGTCTCGATTAACCCTAAGGCCTCCCCTGGACCATTCGCCGCAATAAGATTTTTATCTGCTCTTTTATCATTATTCATCACAACTGCGGTTGCCGCATTTAAAATTTCCTGTGTTGAACGATAGTTTTTTTCAAGTGTAAAAACTCTGCAACTTGAAAAAGTTTTTTCGAAGTCAAGAATATTAGATATCTCTGCCCCTCTCCATCCGTAGATCGATTGATCATCATCTCCAACTACGCAGATATTTTGATGCTTTTGGGCTAATACTGTTAAGAATTCAAATTGAGCACGGTTAGTGTCTTGGTATTCATCGACCAATATATATTTCCATCTTGTTTGATATTTTTTCAATATAGATGGTTTTTTATTAAAAATCTCAAGGGGAAATGTTAATAAATCATCAAAATCTAATGCATCATTAAGTTTAAGAGCTTTTTGATATTCGGCATAAATTTTTGAAACTGTTTTTTCAAGAATAGTTCTAGATCTTCTTTCAACCGTTTTGGGGTCTATCATTTTATTTTTAAATAAACTGATTTGATTTCTTAATTGATTTGGAGTAATTAAAGTTTTAGATATATCATTATTCTCAAATAATACTTTGATCAAATCTAGTTGGTCTTTTACATCGTAAATTGCAAAGTGCTTACTAAAACCAAGTACTTGAATATCTTCTCGAAGTATTCGCGCACATATTGAATGGAAAGTGCCGATTGATAAAGGGAGCTCATTAGCCTTTAGCAGCTTCATGACCCTGTTTTTCATTTCTTTAGCAGCCTTGTTTGTAAAGGTAACGGCTAAAATTTCTGCAGGCTTAAACAGTCCTTCATTTACTAGATAAAACAACTTATGAGTGAGAACCCTGGTTTTTCCACTTCCCGCTCCTGCAAAAATTAATACTGGACCATCTACTGCTTCGACAGCAGATTTTTGAGTTGAATTAAGGGACTTCAAACTCATGATCCAACCCTATCTCTTTTAACTTTTTTTCTTACCCTCTGAAAGGCTCTTTTTGCACGTTCATGCTCTTTTTCATTTTTAGAAAAAGTATGATACCCGTCCCCTTTTGCAACAAAATAAAGATAGTCATTTTCATCTGGGTATAATGCCGCGCTTAATGATTTGAACCCAGGAGAATTAATTGGCCCAGGTGGAAGTCCTTCATACAGATAAGTATTATAAGGAGATTTAATTCTCAAGTCTTTAATGAGAAGCCTTCTTGGACCATCTTTGATAATATATTGAACTGTAGGATCAGCTTGGAGTTTCATACCTCTTTTTAGACGGTTATGATATACTGCTGAAATAATCGGCCGCTCAGAGTCATAAATTGCCTCTCCCTCAATAATGGATGCTAAGGTTAGTATCTGATGTTGCGTTAAACTGATGCTACTTGCTTTCGTAATATTTGAATCAGTCCAGAAATATTTATATTCTTTGACTAGCCTTTTTATAACAGAATTTACATTCTCACCCTCAAAAAAATAATATGTATCAGGAAATAAATATCCTTCTAGGCTTTGTGATTTAATTCCTAAGCTATTAATGAAACTTGTATTATTTATAATTTCAACAATAGTGTTGTAATCAAACCCCATCTCTTTTGATAAATGATTCGATGTTTGTTTTATGTTCCATCCTTCCAACAATGTGACTTTCTTTCTTTCAGGATTCCCAAAAACTAAATGATTAATAATATCATGGTTTACTTTAACGTTTTGCATAAGGAATGTTCCCACTGGGATAGAGGTATCTAGGCCTCTTATTTTTGTCGCCACCTCAAAAATATTTTCATTAGTAATGACTCCTTTTTTCTGAAGTTTTTTTGATATAACCGATAGAGACTCACCATGATTAATTGTTATTTTTATCTCTTTATTCATATTATTCTGAGGCCAATAAAAAACTGTTACTAAAAAGGTTGCTATTATTATAGATACAGAAAATATTAAATATACAATTATTGATTTTTGAATTCTTTCTACGCTCATTTAAAGGGGGGGGAATTTATGCATTCTTCTCCATGACTGTCAATTTTGATTATATAATTAATTATTTTACATGAAAAATGACTTTGGATGGTATACCATGAATAGTAATTTTGCTCCCTCTATGAGTAAACTGTTTCATAATGGAAAGAATGAATCTGGAAGTCTTTTTGATAGCTGGTCATATACAAAAAAAAATTATATCCTTTTTATTAGCGGGGTTATAATGATAATTCTTGGATATGTTATTATGGCTGTTGGAGATACTTATAGCTTTCAGAGCCTGTCAGTGGCGCCTATATTGCTAACGATAGGCTATATATTTCTAATTCCTGCTTCTTTAATATATAAAGATAGAAAATCATCTATAGATAAAAATTAGGGATCGTAGTTCAGTTGGTTAGAACGCCGGCCTGTCAAGCCGGAGGTCGCGAGTTCGAGTCTCGTCGGTCCCGCTCTCTAAAACCCCGGTTTCTCATCGAGAGGTTGGGGTTTTTTCTTTATTATAGAAACAGCAACCAAGATTAATTAATTCCTACTTTAAGCAACTACCAGCAGTATAATACTGCTCCCATATTGCTACCTATAGAAGCTAACAGCAGTTGGCACAAAGCTCAAGCATTTTACAAATTTCAACTAAAATTTTAAACTGGATATCTAGAAAGACCGGTATGGGCTCGGGGTATAAGCCCCACACAAATTGTAGGGTAATTATTTGTAGATTTTACTATGCTTAGAA
>PAVC01000050.1 GCA_002713885.1 Fidelibacterota bacterium | reverse complement strand
ACTAAAGATATATCAAGATTATTTAGTAGGTATAATGATATCATGATGGCCCGGCTTTTTGATCATGATCATATTCTTGAGCTGGCAAAATATTCAACGATACCAGTGATTAATGGTCTCACAGACTATAATCATCCGTGTCAGATAATGACTGATATTTTTACTATTTGGGAGCACCTTAGAAATATTGATAAGCCTAAAATAGTTTATATGGGTGATGGTAATAATATTGTACACTCATGGCTGCATTTAGCAATGAGGGTTCCTATCAATTTTGTCTGCTGCTGTCCTGAAGAGTATACACCAGATCAAAATACGATAAACAAAGCTTTAGAGGATAAAATCTCTGATATAGCAGTCTCCCATAATCCTAAGGAGGCTATAGAGCACGCAGATATTGTATACACTGATGTTTGGGCATCAATGGGGCAGAAAGATGTGGCTGCCCAAAGAGAAAAGATATTCTCAAACTTTCAGGTGAATGAATCTCTTATGGCGGCTTCTGGAAAAAGAACCTTGTTTATGCACTGCCTTCCGGCCGAGAGAGGCCGAGAGGTAACCGATGGTGTCATGGAGGCAGACTATTCTATTGTTTTTGATCAGGCAGAAAACAGGATGCATATTCAAAATGCAATAATGGTGTACCTATCAGAAAAAAGTTAACAATATTAGTCTACATTGTTTTATCATTCACGTACCTGTATTCCTCGTTTCCACTTTCTCCTAAAGAATTTCTTGGTTATGAGCTTGGTGAAAGATTTACATATCATCACAGAGTAGTTGACTATTTTAAGCAGGTTGATTCTTCAAGCGAGAGTGTCCACCTTGTTCAGTATGGAGAAACCTATGAAGGTAGGCCCCTTTTCATTGCTATTATTACACACCCAGAGAATAAATTTTCTGTTGATGAAATTAGAACGAACCATCTTATTACATCTGGCCTGGAAGAAGGAATAGCCCCAGAAAAAGATTACGCGTTAGTGTGGCTTAGTTACTCAGTTCATGGTAACGAATCAAGTTCAACTGAGGCTGCCATGGAAACTCTTTTCTCGTTTGCAAACACATCAAATAAAAAAACGATGGAGTGGTTAAAGCGCACGATTGTTATTATTGACCCCTGCATCAATCCTGATGGGCGNGATCGATATGTACAGTTTTATACTATGACTGGAACANATCCTCCTGATGCTAATGTTANCACAAGGGAACACCAGGAGCCCTGGCCCGGAGGAAGAACAAATCACTATTATTTTGATCTTAATAGAGACTGGACATGGCAGACTCAGGTGGAGACTATTCAGAGAATGCAATTATACAATAGTTGGATGCCGCATATACATGTAGACTATCATGAGCAATCTTTTAATGATCCATATTATTTTGCCCCTGCTGCAAAACCATATCATTTGCAGATAACCTCGTGGCAAAGAGAATTTCAAAAGATAATTGGGAAAAATCATTCACGATATTTTGATAATAACAACTGGCTTTATTTTACAAAAGAACACTTCGATCTTTTGTATCCTGGCTATGGTGATACGTATCCAATATATAATGGTGCGATAGGGATGACCTATGAAAAAGCTGGGGGAGCAGTGGGGGGTGTCTCTGCGATTACCTCTGATGGCGATACTCTGACGCTCCGATCTAGGATAAAACATCACCACACCACTGGGCTATCAACCGTAGAGTCTGCTTACAAGCATAAAGACAAGATTATAAAAGAGTTTAAATATTTTTTTAATAAGGGTATAGATAATCCAATTAGTAACTATAAAACTTTCGTTATTAAGGCAGGGCTGAACGACCCTAAAAGGGAAGATTTGTTAAGATGGCTAGATACACATGGAATAAAATATGGACACCCTATAGATGATAGGGCTCGTTCTGTCAGAGGGTATAGCTATTTTTTAGGTAAGTATGATTCGTTTAGAATACAAGAAAATGATATTATCATTTCAGCAGATCAAAAAAAATCAGTTTTAACTCAGGTTTTGTTTGAGCCAATAACTCATTATGAGGATTCTCTTACGTATGATATTACTGCTTGGTCTATTCCATATGTCTATGGTTTAGAGGCATATGCCCTCGAGACAGTTATTCCGCAGGAGAGTTTTAATATTCACGGAAGTAGTAAGGTCGTTCATGCCTGGGATGATAAGCCTTATGCATATCTAAATCCATGGAAAAGCGTTTATGATTTGAAATTTTTATCTGAAGTCTTGAAAAATAATATTGTTGTCCGTGTTTCTGAAGAGCCCTTTGAGGTAGGTGGTATTGTGTATGATAGAGGAACTTTAGTCATTACAAGAAAAGGGAATGAAACAAAAAAACAGCAATTTGACAAACTATTAAGAAAGCTCTCAAAAAAATATAATACTAATTTAGGGTCCGTAACGACCGGACTGGTTACAAAAGGGAAAGACTTTGGGTCCTCAACCATGCGAGTTGTGAAAGCTCCTAAGGTTGCAGTGCTTAGTGGTGAAGATGTTAGCAGTTATAATTTTGGTGAAGTTTGGCATTATTTTGAACAACAGATTGGCTATCCAATATCTGTATATGATGCTTCGGAGGTTCAATCACTACCCTTAGATGAGATAGATGTTTTAATAATGCCTGAAGGCGGTTATGGTTCATTTGTTAATGAGATCAGCCCATCAGAAAAAATAGTAGAAGAGACCAATGCAGATGGATTAATAATTAATGATCCTCCTGAAGAAATTTTAGACTGGGTTAAATCTGGTGGTCGACTTATTGTTATAGGATCTGCTATGGAAAAATTTGTAGATAAAAATGGATATGGTCTTATTAAATATGATTCGGAAGAATCAAAAAAAGCAGCACAAGAGTTGAAGAAGAAAAGACAAAAAGAAAATCGAGTAAAAAAATATAAAGATAAAAACAGGGCTAGGCTTTCTGATGCATCTTATGGCTCTATCATCAGGGTTGATGTAGACAACACACATCCGCTTATGTTTGGTTATGGTGAAAATTATTTTTCTCTTCGTCAGGGTTCTCGAATGTATCCCTATCTTCCAAAAGGTTGGAACGTGGGGACACTAAAAAATTCTTTATCTCATGTTTCAGGTTTTATGGGACATAGGGTAAAACAAAAGATAAAAGATAATCTTATTTTTGGTGTACACGAGAGCGGAAGAGGAAGGATTATTTATATGGCAGATAATCCATTGTTCAGAGGATTTTGGTACAGTGGTAAACTTCTTTTTGGTAACGCTGTCTTTATTGTTGGGGGCTAATCAAACACAGATCTAATATTTTCATCTACGCTGTCTCTGGTAAGTAAAATATATGTTTCTTCCAGTTGATTTATATATCCAATTACACATAAAACAGGGAATATTGATTTTGCTAAGACTGGGTCAAGTATAGCTGCGATCATAAAAAAATATAGACTAGCGGAAAAGGTTTTAGCTCCTATTGTGTGAAAGGCTGGCACATAACCAAATTTTATTTTTCCGGTTANCATTTTGANAAAATACAGAGCCAATAAAAAGTAAACAAGGTTCCACCATTCACCAACAACGCCACTTTCAAATCTATAGAGCCACAAAGCTATGAGTGGATAAAATACCATGTCTGCTATAGTGTCTAGCTTTGCTCCGAGCGCTGATGTCTGGTTTAGATAGCGCGCCAGTGTTCCATCGAGCTTATCCGTTACGCCAATAATTATAAACATGATTAGAAAAACAAATCTAGCCTGAGGCTCATCCTCAATAAAGTATGCAGGGATTAGCATTGCAGGAATCAGTATGAGCCTGCTTATACTTAACATATTTGGGATGGTTTTTAGATCACTTATTTTAATATTGTCAGTGTGCCCCATGTTAACCCCTTCTTATGTTTTCAAAAATGTTTAACAGAACATAAAGAAAATAAACTTAGTAATGAAAGATTATGGCAAAGCATAAAGTATGCTAGCGTGACGTTCAAAACGGTTATACATATTGTCTACCAATTCTTGAGTATCAAGAAAAAACCCAATAAAATTTTTATGATCCAGGTTGTATTTCCCCATATAGTTCCATATACCCGGTCTAAGTCTCATCCCTTTTTTATGATATACCATTGGTTCAGGTCCCTTTTCGCCAGTGAAAGGTCTTACCATCGATATTGTGTTTACTGTTCCATCATTTTCAAACCAGGTAGAGTCAGTGACAAGGCCATTGCCGGCGTTTATTTTTATTCTACCCATCAGGTAGCATAGTGGATAGTTAGGGAGGCTTAAGCTTTCTTCTGGAATGTGGTATCCTTTAACCGGGTCTTTTTTACTGCAACTTGTACTATAAGAAAAATAGTATACGCTTGGATCAATTGAGATCATATCATTTATGTTTTTTGCACCACTGAGTGTAGCATCAAAGGCGATACTATTTTTTGTTGACCATGATGGGTTGGATACCATACGATTTAGATAGCCAATAAAAGATTCACCAACTTTTCTGTTTAGATCCCACTGGTATAGNTCNAAATNATAATAGTCTGTACTNATATTATCAACAATTGGAAGCATACTATCAGTGAATGGAATNAATTTGTTTANAATGTCTGCAATAGTAGCACCATTTAAGGGAGCAGACATTGTGGTGATCGATTTTACCCATCCNCTAAGTTCNTTCCCAAGNAGNAGGCTTTCTTCTTGATGTTCAGAATTCATTTTAGTGCTCAATAAATGTTGGAGCATTCTTANGGTTTGGCCGCCAAAACTATAGCCTATTAAGTGAACAGGNTTTTCACTNTCCCAGATTGGATATAGTCCTTGGTAGTATTTNCCTTCTGGGNTTTGGACCAAATCAAATTCTTCGGAATGGTTTTTTCCATAGTCAAGCTGCCCNCCNTTGATCTGATAAAAAGNNTCTACAGCGCAATCGTAATTGGAAGATATTGGCCCGACAGAGACGGTATAAACGGTATAACCTTTCGATCTTAGATAGGCCTCTATATCATGAGATCCGCCCCAGTATTTTGTGTCACTAATTTCATCTCTGCCCCACCCCAAAAACCCATGAACCAGAATAATTGGGTTTTTGTTGGTCGCTAGAATATTTGAGGTTATAGTAAAGAGGAGAAGGAGGCCAATAAATATTTTTTGCAAAGTATTAATTAATATTCGGTTTAATTAATAAACTAGAGCCTAGTAGTCCATATCCATTCCGCCGCCGCCACCACTTCTGCCGCCACCAAAACTTCTTTTGTTCCAGCGCTTTTTCTGTTGTTTCCCAAAATTATAGTTTAGTGTGATAGTCGTGTGCCTACTATCTCTTCTTCTTTCTGCATACATTAGCTGAGTATAGACCTCATTAGAAATAGGGTTGGTGATGACATGATCCGTGTTAATGACAAACTTTTTTGTGTCAAAAATATCATCAACCTTTATGGTCACAGATAGCCTATTATCCAAAAAAGATTTCTGGAGCCCGATATCTGCACTAATACTTCCTGGACTACTTCCAGTAGTAAATTCCATTTTTCCCCGGCCACCAACTGTCAGCTCGAGTCTTACAATTCTGGGAATGTTAAGTGTTAACATGCCACGATTGTAGGCTCCTTTTGAGTCACCATTTAGGTCTGACTCTCCGTTACCATAGGTCCTATTATTCCATCCCCATCTAGAGAACATAATGCTCACCAGAGGCATAGGCCTATAGTTTATTATTAAACTACTGCCCATGCTTTCTGAATTTTCAGAGTTGTCTGCGGTTAGTAATTCATAGACATCACCCTCAAACTCAACCATGTCTCTGTCCCACCACATAATATTATCTTTAATAAGCTTATACGAAAGTCCGGCATTAAAATTGAGCTTACGAGAGTTACTTGAGAATTTTAGTTCAGCCACGTCACTATATTCTGGGTCAAGAAAGGGGTTCCCGTTTCTTATTCTTGAGATGTCATTAGTATTTCTAGGGAACGGGCTGATGGTTCTCCGCCCGGGTCTGTTTACTTTTTTTGAATACCCTAACTGCACAGTCTGCATCGCGGAAAGTTTGTAGATTAAAAACATACTAGGGTAGACCTTTGCGTACGGGTTTTTATATGGAGATTCTTCTACAGCATTATCAATGATTGTTGATATAATATTTACACTGTCGGGTGTTATGTTAGCGTTAGATGGTACTAGGCTTGCATTTGTCTCCACCTGCTCAAACCTGGCGCCAGCCTTTATCCCAAACTGGTCTGTGATATCATAGTTCAGGCTTGCGTATGCCGCATAGATATCTTCATCATAGTCATTTATGTATAATTGTTCAAGATAGTGATAATCTGTTAAAAAAGATTTTAAAGTCGATTTAAAACCTGTCTCAATGAACAATCTTTCATTGACCTGATCCTCATAGTCCACCGCAATTACAATACTGTTATTATTTTCTTTAAACCTCGTATCATGATCATGACTGTGCCCACTGTGGTCAGCAGCATCTAGGGAGTGCTCATAATTATGCTGAATTCCTTCATCAGTCTCAAAGTTGTAATCTAAGTTTGCAGTAAGCTTTCTATCAGTTGTGCCAAACTTATTTTCATAAGATATGCTGTGATCATGATGGACCCCATCATCCTCTTCTAGGGATTCAACCTCATTCATATCTGGTATAATATATTCAATCTCTTGAAATACGTCTTCAAAATGATTTCCGAACATGTAGGTATAAGAAATAGTGCTCGCTGAGCTAGGATAATAGTCTCCTCCGAGTCTTAGATTTGTTCGAATAGGACTTTTCCTCCTGTATGTATTCTGATATAGAGAGTCTGTACGGGATGGATAATTGTATTCAAATTCCCTAATACCTCTTCCTATAGAATTACCACTTCTATAGCTAGAACTTCCAAACACATTCCACTTATCTGTTCGATAGTTAACATTACCAGCTATGTTTCTTTTATCATACTCACCAGCCATTGTTGTGATACTTCCATTCAATCCATCAAGAGCGCCCCGTTTGAGCACTATATTTATAATACCGCCAACTCCATCAGGGTCATACTTAGCAGAGGGGTTGGTTATTACCTCTACTTTATCAACCATTGCTACCTGTATATTATCCACCATGCCTCGTCTGTTTGAGCCTGTGAGCCCTGACTTTTTACCATCAATAAGGATAGTAACGTTTGCATCTCCTGCTATCGACACTTCACCATCAATATTGACGTCAACGGTTGGAACTTTTCTAAGTAGGTCAGATCCCGTCCCGCCTGCGGCAGTTAGGTTTTTCCCTACTTTAAATATTTGTTTGTCTACGGTTTGTATAAACTGACTCTCGTCCCCGATAACCTCTACAGCATCAAGATTGACGCTTGAGATTTTTAAGGGAACTTCCCCAATAAAATTTTCGATGCTTCCGCCTTCACCAGGGAATATACTGAGAGGCCCGAATTCCTTTTTTGCGTATCCGATAAATTCAATCAGGACAATATATTCACCAAGCGGAATCTCACGAATGTTAAAGCCACCATCTTTTTTTGATAGGCCTCCTGTAACCACGGTACCATCGTGATTGTCAATTATCGAAACGGATGCATATTCTATAGGGCTGCCAGTGATTGAATCAGTGACCGTGCCCTGGACTATTCCAATGGCTGGCATCTTAGTTTTTTTGTTGTGCCCCTCATGGGCAGTAAGAATCACTGGCATTAGATATCCTGAAAAGATTAATGAAATAATTAATCTTAGTATATTATTCGTCATTAGTTTGTTATCCTTGGATTAAATAGTATTTATTTAGACACAGGGTCTATGTAAAAGTTAAAACGTTTAGTCTGTAGTATTCCAATGAATATCCATCGTATGATATTGGACTTTTCTTCGGCCTTTGATTTTTACTGGGAAACTATATGTTGCTGTTTGTTCTGGCTCTAGAGCAGTGTCCGCGATAACCCCAGAGTCATAAATAATTCTAGAGCCTTTAACAAAAACAGAGTCTTGCCCAGCTGCTTTAGTAGTCTGTGTAAATAGGTTTGTAACTACTCTGACGAAGTCAGCTCTTTTTTCTCCAACATTTTTTACGCGACCTGAAAATTCGTGTCTGTCGGGATATATATTTACAAACGGATCTCCGAGAAAAATGACCTTTGGCTCAGGNTCTTCATGCTTGTCACGCCTGATNACCACTTCCTTTTTAAGTACCAACTGGCCTATTTGTGTTTTTAGGACAAGAGAAGAGTCTGTCTCGCTTAGTATATCCCCCAATACAACGGTCCCGTTTTTCAGTTCTATTCTGTNTTGAAACTCGGGCACTTTAATAAGATCTAGGATCTCTCTGCTTACGTTNGGCATGGTCTGTTTTTTCTCAAACGCANNNACGATACTTTTCAAAGAGTCNATCTGGTTTTTAAGGACTCTTANGTTTGACTCATACTCAAAGAATTGGTCTTCAAACTGTAGCTTATCTACTTGGTCAAATGCTCTTACTTGAGGCAGNAGCTCTTCTTCTTTTTCTGTTTTTAGTGGTGTGTCTAGGGTTTGAGTTTCTTCGGACTGTACAGTAGTGATGGGTGGAGCCTCCTTAGGGGTGTCTATTTTATTATCATTTTTTATGATTACTAATAGATCTTTTACATCGTCATCCATCACATTAACAGGCAATGATCCTTTTCCATCAGCATCAACATTAATCTGATATTTTCCTGTGGCTATCTTTTTTAGTTTAAACTTACCCTTTCTACTAATTTTAGTTTTTTTAACTTCAGCACCGTCTGCCTTATTAACTAAAACTATAGAACCCTTTTTTATGGTTTCTCCTGATTCATTTTGGACGCTGCCTGATATGGTATAGCTATCCTTAGCATAGGCAAATCCTATGATCGCTGATAGCAACAATATATTTATTCGATGTCTATTCATTCATGTTCTCTGCGACTAAAGCTAGCCTTGTAGGCCATTCTTCGAACCTGTTCTGCCCATATTTTTTCTTCTCCGAGCATATATACCATGTCTAATATATTATCATAGTATACATAGTTTTCTTTATTCTCAAGAATCGGAAGAATCTTTGGGATTACTCTGGCATCCTTAAAAGCGCCAAGGTTATCAATCGCTTTTTTTCTAATATCAATCGGATAGTCCTCACTACTGGCTATTTCAACGACCGCAAGTTTTACCTCTGGCTCGTTAAATTCTCCCAATGCAGACAGCATAGTATTTAATAGAGTATAGTACTGACTTTTTCCTGTGTTATACGTATTTAACAAGGCAAGAATGAGGTTTTCCTGTTTCACGCCTGCCATTGTATTAATAGCAAACTCACGTACCTCAAGGTTTGTATTGGGGTCACCCAATAGCTCTGCAAACGCGGTCGCAACATCTTCAGGGCTTTTCTTTCCTAAAATTTGGACAGCTTTGTTTCTTATGCCCAGTCTTACATTAGGGTCTTTTGCGATTGCGGTTAAAACGGGAATCACTTGGTCGCTTCCAAGCCCACCAAGTATCTGCGTAAGCATTCCCTCTGTTCGGCTCATGTTTGCTTTTGCTATTTCATATAGATCTAGTAACACCAGGATTTGATCCTTGGTTCTGACCTTATTGAGATTTTCGGCTATGGTAAGATGTAGATTGTTTGTGCGCTCCTCAAGAATATGCATGCTCTCTACCATGGCAAAGCTAGCTTTCGGGTTTTCTCTGAATAGTGACAGCATTTCTATCGATGCTTTCAAAAATGAAAAATCAACCGCGCTGGTGGTTTCAACCATTTTTGCAATCGCATTTAGTGCCATAGGGTGCTGAGTATTAGCCAGCATTCTTCCGGCCTCAATCCTGGCTTTGATATGCTGGTTATCATCATTATATATTTGAATCATTTCTTCTAGTGCCTGTATGTCTCCATCTTGGTAGGCGCTTCTTAGTTTTTGAATATTATTAAGAAAGTTGGGATCATCAGGATCCATGATTGATTTTTTACCAAAAAAACTTTTGACCGTGGCGCACCCTTGAAAAATCAGGAGGCAACATAATAATATAGTTAAGTGTTTACGCATTATTTTCCCATTGATGTAGGGTTAATTCTCTTCCATCAAAAACTGCATAAGATGGCTGATCCTGCCAGTCACCGAGAACAGCAAGTTTTCCTTTTCCTACATCAATAATTTCATTCAGATGATAGTGCCCACAGACCATGTAGTCAAATCCTTTTTCAAAGTGCCCAGATGCGAACTTGGTGAGCTCATTTCTTATTTTTTCTTTTAACTGTTCGGAATGCTCTGGGTGGTTTTCGGTTCTCGAAACTTTCTTTGCTATGCTGTATCCTATGGTTGGATGCAGTAAACGAAAGCACCATGTGAAAAAGGGCGAACGTATGATTTTTTTTAAAATTCTATAGCCATAGTCCCAGCTTAATAAACCATCACCATGCGTTATGTAAAAATTTTTTCCTTTCAATGAAAATGTGGTATCATCAAAATAGGTTTCGTTCATTATTTTTTCCTTCATAAAGTCCAATAGCCAGTAGTCATGATTCCCGGCGATAAATCTTAGGTTTACTCCAGCTTTTTTTAATTGATATGCTTTATTATAAAAATCAAAATAAGCTTTAGGAATCATATCAGGATATTCAAAATAAAAATCAAATAAGTCGCCGACAAAAAAAAGTGTTCCCCTTGTTGTTCTTACATAATTAAGAAAACGATACAGAGACTTTCTCTTGTGCTTTTCTTCTGCGGTATCATTTAGCATAAGATGGACATCTGAAATGAAATAGATTGGTAATTTCATAACGTGAAAAATAACTTTTTCGGTTTGGCAGTAGCAAGTAAAGTAAATAACCCAATAAAAGATAATTTTTAGGTTTTATTGACATTATTTATAGTTTTTTATTAATGTTGGAAACTTAGCGCGGAAGTAATTCGTTAATAATAGGATGAAAACACAAAAATACATATTAATTACACTCATTTTTAGCTGCACTTTGTTCGGTCAATCGTTCGGCAGAAACAAGGTCCAGTATCGTGAGTTTGACTGGTCTTTCATACAGACCCCGAATTTTGATATCTATTTTTATGGAGAAAATCAAGACCTTGCTGAGTTTACGTCAAAAGTATCTGAGGACTCTTACAAACAAATTTCAACACACCTTGCCTGGGATCTTAGAAATCGTGTTTCCATTTTAGTGTATAACTCACACAATGAGTTTCAGCAGACAAATGTTGTGGGGACATATATGTCTGAGGGGATCGGTGGTGTTACCGAACTTTTTAAGAACAGGATAGTGTTCCCTTTTGACGGTGATTTTGAACAGTTCAGGCATGTCATACACCATGAGCTGGTACACGCAATGCTCAATGATATGGTATATGGTGGCACCGCGCAGAATATGGTCGCTAGTCGAACTAGAGTAAGGATACCTCTTTGGTCGAACGAAGGATTGGCAGAGTTTTTAAGTTCGAACTGGGACACCAAAGCAGATATGGTATTACGCGATATTGCGGTCCATGAGAGGATGCCGACGATTAATGAGCTTAACTATTTTATGGCCTATAAAGGAGGGCAGTCACTCTGGAGATTTATTGCAGGGAAGTATGGTAGGGAAAAGGTTGGAGAGATATTTCGGGCTATGAAAAAGACACAAAACGCAGAAAAAGGATACCAAAGAGCACTAGGAATGAAGTGGAAAGAATTGTCTGACCAGTGGCATAAATATTTAAAAAAAGAATACTGGCCTGACATTGCAAACAGAGACCCCTTAGAGGATATGTCAGACAAATTAACGGATCATAAAAAAAATAGAAATTTTTATAATGTTTCTCCATCATTATCTCCAGATGGAAGTACGGTAGCGCTTTTGTCTGATCGTTCCGGGTACTTTGATGTTTATCTTCTGGATGCTATAACCGGCAAGAAGAAAGCGACTCTGATTAAAGGAAGTCGGTCAGTTGATTTTGAAGAATTGAAATGGCTACAGCCAGGACTTTCATGGTCACCAGATGGGAATAAAATTGTTCTCGCGGCAAAGGCCGGAGCCTCAGACGCTCTACATATAGTAGATATAAAAACAAAAAGATCAAAAAAAATTCCTATTGATCTAGATGGTGTTTTTTCCGCTTCTTGGAGCCCAGCAGGAGGAGAGATTGTTTTTACTGGTAATCACAATGGTTCCAGTGACATATATATATATGATCTTGATCAGGAAAAGTATAGACAGATTACAAATGATATTTTTTCTGACTCATATCCTAGATGGGACAATAAAGGAGAAGAAATTGTGTTCGTTTCAGACCGTGGTCGTTATGTTGATGGTAAATATAGTGGCCGGATGGAAGATCATGACTATCGTCAAACAGATATATATATATTGAACACTAAAGATGGAAGTATTCGTCGAATAACTGATACTCCTGATAATGAAAATCATCCAATATGGGCGAATACTAAAAGAACAATATTCTATACCTCAGACCATAATGGTGTACATAACCTGTATAAGCACTCGCTCGGAAGTCATAGTGAATCAAATAATGAAAATAAATCTGGCGCTTATGCTATAACCAATGTGTTAACAGGCCTTCAGCAGCCTACTATTTCTGGGGATGACAATTCGTTAATATTCGCGGGCTACTCAGGAACGGGTTGGGATCTATATAGTCTCAACAAGCCAATGGAGATGTCTTCCAAGAAAATAATGCCCACGCATTATATAAAGACAAGAGACCAAGAAGATTTATCCGTNGCAGACATTCGAGATACTGATAATATAGAAAGACTTGATATGGATGATAAAGAAACNTACTCAAAATGGATTTTTGCTCAAGGATATCAAAACTACAATCACTCTTTATCGGACAATANTCCTAAAAAAGAAATAGTGGTCAGTGATACTTTAGTAGAGGGTGTTCATGTTCCAAAATCGTATAAAACAAGATTTACCCTAGACATGGTCAGTGGAAATCTTCAAATTAATAATGTATTTGGTGCCACCGGAATGACCTATTTCGCTTTTAGTGATATACTCGGGAACCATCAGATTCAGTTTGGGACAGAGATGGTACTAACGCTTGAAGATAGTGATTATTTCTTATCCTATGGTTATCTAAAAAATAAAACTGACTATTATTTTGTTGGTTTTCAAACTGCTGATTTCTTTCAGGCTGGATATTATTCACTTGGTCGACTACGTCATTATGGAATACAGTCNTATATCTCACATCCTTTTAGTCGTTTNCAGAGATTAGACTTTGGACTTACGTGGCATAATATTAGTTATGATATCCTAGATAGGGTTATTAATACATTTACTGGACAAGAAGAGCTTCTAAAGAGGCCAGGATCTATAAAGTTTACAACAGTTTTACCAACGATGAGCTGGGTTATAGATAATTCAGTATTTGGGATTACTGGACCTGTTGATGGTTACCGGCAAAATGCTTCTGTTACAGCAAGCCCCGGATGGAAAAATAATTTTTCCTTTCAGACGATGAAATTTGATGCTAGAAAATACTGGCGTGTGGGACGTGATTATACGTTTGCATTAAGAGGATTTTTTGGACGCAGTCAGGGAAATAAAGCCCAGAAATTTTTTCTAGGAGGGACACCGTATCTTTTAACTGATTTTCAAAGTGGTGAAACAAACGGTGTAAAAGATCCTTCAATATATAGAAGTGTTTTGACAGATACAGCAAACTCAAATATTATTACGGATGTGTATTTTACTGAGTATGCTTTTCCAATGAGAGGGGCCAGATTTGCTGAAAGAATTGGCACAAATGCTGCCCTTTTTAATTTTGAGATCAGGTTTCCTTTTATTAATTATCTTGCTCTTGGTTTTCCACTGAAGCTGGTACTAGGAAATATTAGAGGGCATGCATTTATGGATGTTGGAGCCGCCTGGGATAATTACAGCGAGTTTTCATCTAATATGTGGCCAGATAAATATGGGCCAAATAATTCAGGAAATTTCTCTCCTTGGGTTGTTACCTCAGGTTTAGGCGTAAAAATAAATCTAGGATATTTTTTATTGCGCTTAGAATCTGCCTGGGACAAAAATCCAAGTGGATATTCAAAGCCCCAGTGGTATTTATCTTTAGGGCCTGACTGGTAGTAAATATCTGCCTTGATTCCATCCGCCATGGAAGGCAATTTCACCTGCTTTTATGGCTAATAAAAAAAACAAAGTAAACTTTTTATGCTCTGCGTGTGGCGATGATTTTCCAAAGTGGAATGGCCAGTGTCCTAGTTGCAAAGAATGGGGGACGCTTTCTGAGTTTAAGGTTCTTGGTAAAAAGAAAAATTCTAAGACAGAATATCGTGATTATAGACCGCTGAATGATATTTTAGAAGCAGAACCTGGGAAAAGACTGACAACGGGAATNGTTGAGGCTGATCGAGTATTAGGNGGGGGTTTATTGCCTGGTTCATTATTACTACTTGGCGGGAGTCCCGGCGTTGGCAAGTCTACACTCGCTTTACATATATGCTCAGGTATCAATCAGTCTGTGCTCTATGTTTCTGCTGAGGAGAGTGAGGAGCAGGTTGCAATTAGAGCAAAAAGAATTAATGTTGGCTCAAACAATTTACATTTATCAAGTGAAAATGATTTAAACGGGATACTCNCTCATATCAATAGAATTTCTCCTGCACTAGTTGTTATTGACTCTATTCAAACTATTCTTAACCCTGATCTTGATTCACTTCCTGGNTCTCCTAGCCAGATAAGAGACTGTGGGCAAAAATTTTTAGAAATAAGTAAACAAAACAACGTTATCATTATTATTGTTGGTCACGTTACAAAAGAAGGAACGATTGCAGGTCCTAAAATGCTAGAGCATATGGTTGACACAGTGCTCTATCTTGAGGGTGACGACCGCTACGAACATCGTATTTTAAGGGCAGCAAAAAATCGGTTTGGTGCTACGAACGAGGTGGGCATTTTTCACATGAATGAAGATGGGTTGAACGAGGTAACGAATCCATCAGAAATGTTCCTGTCTGAAAGAAGTAAAAATATCCCCGGAACATGTATCTATCCTTCTTTAGAGGGGACTCGTCCAATATTAATCGAGGTCCAGGCCCTTGTTTCTACAGCAAATTTTGGTACACCCCAGAGGAATGTAAATGGTTTTGATTTTAGAAGATTGGCTATGCTTTTGGCAGTTTTGGAAAAACGAATGGAGCTGATCATGGGGATGAAAGATGTGTTTATCAATCTCGTAGGTGGGTTGAAAGTAGATGACCCCGCTGCTGATCTATCTATTTTNTGTGCGATTGCTTCTAGTTTTATGGATAAACCGATTGATGAAAATATTGTGTTTATAGGGGAAATTGGGCTGGCGGGAGANGTTAGATCAATCAGTCGTCTTGGACGCAGGCTTGCAGAAGTAAAGGCACTTGGTTTTAGNGGGGCGATTGTTCCGAATGCGAGTATGAATGAAAANATAAATAAATCTAAATTGAAAATTTATCCTGTTACCTCTGTCAGACAAACGTTTGATATCCTATTTTGAAATTTTCAATAAACAAATCTGATAATAATACTTCTGCGAGAACAGGCACTATTGACACAGACCATGGCAGTATCCAGACACCTGTTTTTATGCCGGTTGGTACGATTGGNGCGGTTAAAACATTTTCTCCTCATGAGCTTGAGGGTCTTGGATCTGAAATTATACTTGGGAATACGTATCACTTATATTTGAGGCCTGGTACAGAGATTATTAATAAAGCGGGTGGACTTCATAAGTTTTCAAACTGGTCACGACCTATGCTGACTGATAGTGGTGGCTTTCAGGTGTTTTCTTTAGCTAGACTGAATAAGATCAATGATAATGGCGTAGAGTTTCAGTCTCACCTAGATGGTAGTTATCATAGTCTTACGCCAGAGATATCTATGGAAATACAACGCTCGCTGGGTTCTGATATTATTATGGCATTTGACCAGTGTCCTCCGGCAAGNGCTGATCATAAAGAGATTGCTGAAGCGGNGGACCGTACGACCAGATGGTTTAAGCGATGTAAGGATTATTTAAAAGATCATCCCAGTCTATATAATTATAGTCAAACTTTGTTCCCGATCATTCAAGGAGGTGTCGATCATAAGCTAAGACAAATAAGTATTGAAGGGCTAGCTGATGCTGCTGACTGCGGTATTGCAATAGGGGGGCTCGCCGTCGGTGAAGAAAAAAATGCGATGTTTGACACTATTGAATATTGTGATGCCTTACTTCCAAAAAATCAGTCACGATATCTTATGGGAGTAGGCAAGCCCACAGATATTGTAAAAGCTGTTTGCAGAGGTGTAGATATGTTTGACTGTGTTTTGCCAACAAGAAACGGTCGGAACGGACAAGTATTTACATCATCCGGGACAATCAANATAAATAATGAAAAATATAAAAATGATCACTCTTTAATTGATGAAAGCAGCGAGCATGCTTTTGGAAGGATGTTTACCAAATCCTACCTCCGGCACCTGTTTAATGTGAAAGAGATTCTTGGTTTACGAATTGCATCAACATTNAANCTATCCTATTATTTTTCTCTGATGANGATGATTCAGNAAACAATAAATTCTGGAGACTTTGAAAAATGGTCTAGCGGGTGGCTTAGTGAAATGAAAACCAAAAAAGGTATGTAATGGCTAAGGTAAAAATTCGTGTTATAGATGCTTATATATATAGAAAAACAAAAGACGGGATTAAGTATTTGATATTAAAAAGGGCGAAGACCAAGATGTATGAGCATCTTTGGCAGGGTGTCGCAGGTAAAATTGAAAAAGGTGAACAAGCATGGCAGGCAGCAAGAAGAGAGCTAAAAGAAGAAACAGGTCTGGACCCATTGAAAATNTTTGTAGCGGACCATGTAAGTAAATTCTATGAGACACATGGCGACAGAGTAAATCTTGTTCCAGTTTTTGGTGTGGAGGTTGCATCTGATATTGTTTTACTGTCAAGCGAGCACTCTGATTTTAAATGGGTAGATTATGATAGTGCATGTTCGTATTTAGTGTGGAAGGGCCAGAAAAAAGGNATCGCTGTTGTGAATGAAATGATTATCTCTAATGATGACAGGATGAAGTGGTCACAAATACATTTGACATAANTAGTTTTTTAAAATATATCGGGAATATTTCTCGCCGATTAAAATATCTTGGTGGAGTTTTATTTCTATCTTGGACGTTATTTTTCTTTTTACGAATTAGTTTCTTCTTAGTCTTTTTTGAGGTTGCAAGGGTCTCGAATATTTTACATAGCTTTTGGATTGGTATGAGGTTTGACTTGCGTCTNGCGGTNCTTATATCAATCCCAGGTATGGTTTTTTGCATCCTTCCAATAGTTCGATACTGGAAACTATCACACACAATTATCATAGTAAGGTGGGTTTATGGTGCACTACTATCGCTGGCTGTTTTATTCTATGTGNTTGACTTTGCTAACTATGGCTATGCTCAACAGAGGATTGATATAACTGTTTTCAGTTTGCTTGAAAATTTCACAATCTCAATTGGAATGATCTGGNAGTCATATCCAGTTATTTGGCTTATTTTATTTGTTANTGGTATTTGTTATTTGTGTATTATGATCCATAATAAGATAGTCAGAGCAACACTTATGATGTCTAAGGCTCGCCATAAGAAATACCAAAAAATCATACAAATTCTTTGCGCGTTAATTATTTATCTGATTGGGTTCTGGGGAACTTTTTCACAGTATATGTTACNATGGAGTGATGCATTTTTNAGCAGGGATTCGTTTGTATCTTCCTTGGCATTAAACCCAGTATTATATTTTTATGATACCACTACCTTTCAAGAGTCTGACTATGATATAGAAAAAGTACGTGAATCTTATTCCTTGGTCTCAAGCTTACTTGGTGTTGATGATCCAGATATCAGTACTCTGAATTTTATTAGAAATGTTAAACCATCTGATTCGTTTCTTAAAAAACCAAACGTAGTAATAATATTTATGGAATCAGTAGGGCTAAACAGAATGGGTATTATGGGGAACCCGCTTAATCCTACGCCTGTGTTAGACAGTTTATCATCCAATGGTTATTTTTTCCCTAAGTTTTATATACCATGGGTAAGTACCTCTAGGTCTGTGTTCACAATGCTTACAGGGATACCAGATGTTGCCCGCAGGACATCATCAAGGAATCCNATAGTTCGTGATCAGTATAGTATTATATCTCAGTTTAAAGATCATGAAAAACACTATATGATCGGNGGAAGTGCNAGCTGGGCAAACATTCGTAGCCTTGTTACCTATAATATTAAGGATATGAGGCTAATAGAAATGGAACACATTAATCGCCCAAGGGTAGATGTCTGGGGGATATCTGACCTAGATCTTTTTAGAGAAGCAAACGATTTACTAGAATATAGCGACTTGGCTAAGTTTCCTATTTTTTCGATAATACAAACNGCTGGGAATCACAGGCCATATACGATCCCTAGTGATAATAATGGCTTTGAAATAAAACAGGTTGAAAAATGGGGTTTGAATGCGGCTGGTTTTAAGTCTCTAGANCAGTATAATGCTATTAGGCTGTTAGACCATTCTATCGGGGAGTTTTTCAAAATAGCTTCCAGATCATCATACTTTGATAATACTGTGTTTGTCTTATTTGGAGATCATGGAACAGCTGACCCTAAGGCAAAACATATGAGGGCTGATGATTATGATCTAAAACTTCGGTCATACAATGTACCTTTAATTATTTATGCTCCAAATATATTAGACTCAACAAAAACAATACCCACAGTCTCTGGCTTAGCAGATCTTATGCCTACAATAGCTGGAATATGTAGGATGCCATATTTGAATAAAACAATGGGCAAAGATATTCTAAACACTAATAATAATTTTGCGTTCATTGTTAATAAAAAAATGAGCCCCAGTAGTTATGGTATAATTAGTGACCAATTTTATCTAAGAGTATTTCGAGATGGTTCAGGCATGGAGCTACACAGCATCTTAGCCTCGGACCCTGGTGAAGATGTAAAGTATAGCTATATAAGGGAGGCAGACTCTCTCAAAAAAATTGCAGATGGATTATACGAAACTGCCAAGTATATGTTATATCACAATAACAATTAATGATATATTTGTTACCAGAAAAAAATAACTATAATTAATAATAGGTTAAATCAATATGCTGAAAATAGGTACCAAGGCTCCTGAGNTTNAATTAAGTGATCAGGACAACAACACGGTTAACATGAGTGACTTTAAAGGACAAAAAGTTTTACTATGGTTTTATCCTAAAGCAAGCACACCCGGCTGAACGATACAAGGTCAAGGGCTCCGGGANGAGTTCAAAAAATTCAAAGATAAAAACACAGTCATAATTGGGATGAGTGCTGACTCNGTAAAGGCTCAAAAAAACTTCGCTACTAAACAAGGATTTCAGTTTTTGTTACTTTCAGATCCAGCAAAAGAAACCATAAGATCTTATGATGCGATTGGAATGAAAAAAATGTATGGAAAAGAGTATGAGGGGATATTTCGAATCGCTTATTTAATTGATGAACAGGGTAAAGTTGAAAAAGCTTATGAAAAAGTAAGCCCTAAAACATTCGCAGGTGAGGTANNACTGGATCTGGGGTAATTAGTCTATTTTCATTTACTAATAATTAGATAATCATTTTTAAATATCATTTTGTCTTGATCCAGGTATCCGTTCATTACGGAGTGACCTTTAACCAAAAGNTTTTTACCAACAATCTTAAAATCAGTTAAATGAATAGGCTCTTTTCCAATGCAAAACGCAGCGCTATTTTCAGTACAAACCCCAATATGATGGTCTTTGTATTTGTCTAGATTTTCCCAGTCATCTCTGAGTTGGAANCCTGCACTTTTATCTATAGCATTGAATGTTATAATAATTGAAGGATCTACTTTTGTGTATATACATCCTGAATAAATTGGCAGTATTGCTTTTATAACGACCCAAGAGCCAGAGGCAGGAGAGAGATCGCTATAAAAACTTGAACCAGGTTTTAATTCTAAGGCTTTTTGTAAACTATTGGCATTTACTAATAGTCCATAGTGAGACAAAAAAATTATTCTATTCTGAGAAACTATATTTACTGCTGTTTCTCCTAATAGCGCTTTGTATTCTGGAATAAAATCTAATGGGTAAGAAGAGATTTTGTCTAATAAATCATTTTCTTTATTTAATGTCTTTATAGACAGGTTTTTATCAATCTTAATATTTGTATTTTCAAGGATAGTCCCTCTTGCTCCTATATGCCAGAGACCAAATAATATTAGCTCTGTTTGCGGAAACTGAAGCTGTTCAATGATTACATTATCTTTTGGTCTAATACCTTGCTCACTTAACCAGTGTGCGGTTTGTTGTATAAGTCTGTAGAAACCCATATTGGTAATATTATGGTCCTTGTAAATAATTTGATCTCTAAATTTTATTATTTGGCCTTCTATAAGTGCCTGTGTACTAGGATAGGGAATCATATACTCAATCGGTTCAATGTTCCCGATAGTTTGGGCTTTATATAAAAGATCTTTATTAGTCTGCTTTGCCAAAATATTATTTAATTTGAAAGATATATTTGTAATATTGATTATTCAACGATTGACTGATAAACCATTGTCTGAAATGTATTAGATATTTTTAGATTATTAAAGTCTACAAGCTGAATCATAAGAATGAATATCAAGTCTTCTTTTGGGTCAATCCCAAAGAATGTTCCTGCCGCTCCTCCCCAGCCGTGGGTTCCCACCGATCCGATAATCTCTTTTGCAGCATTGTTTTTTACTACGGAAAAACCTAGACCAAAACTAGTACCGTTATTTGGGAGGGATAATGGCCCTCCTTCATGGGGTATGAACTTGAGATGATCTTCTGTTATAAGTTCCATCGTTTTTGGACCAAGAATCCTTGCTCCATTAAGCGCACCCTTGTTTAATATCATTTTACAAAATTGTAAATAATCTTTTGTGGTTGAGACAAGCCCTCCGCCTCCAGAAAAAAAGGTTATATTTTCTGTAAACTCACTGCTATCTGCATGGTCTATTGCCATTAGTTTTCCATCAGGATTAAATGAAATTCCCAATACTTTTGCTAGCTTCCTGAATTTTTTTGGAATATTGTTGATATAGTTTGAGGTGAATCGGGGAATTTTATTTTTGGGTAACTGAAAATGTGTGTCCACCATATTGAGAGGTTTAAATATTCTGGTAGAAAGGAACTCATCGAGACTTTGTCCTGATAATATCTCAACAAGGTAGCCACAAACATCTGTAGAGA